>NZ_QKTD01000014.1:0-118032 GCF_003234695.1 Curtobacterium sp. MCLR17_042 | reverse complement strand
ACGACGACCGCGCCCCGCGTACCGTTGGTGCCATGAGCAACTCCTTCGCGATCACCGGTGCCCACGTCGTCCCCGTCTCCGCTCCAGCCTTCGACGGCGGCGCGGGGCGGGCCCGCGGCGGCAGGCGGCGAGCGGGCGAAATACCGATTCCTGGCGTCGAGCGTCCGGGTGGCTCTACCGTCGCGGGATGGCACACCGGAGCGACACCTGGCCCACGCACGAACGCAGCGAGCGACCGTGGCGGAGCACCGTCCGCGGGTGCCGTGACGACCGGCTGGTGACCACCGTGCGGGTGTCGCTGCCCCCGTCCATCGCGAGGGCTCGGTGGACGCCCGACGACGACACCGTCGCGCTGCTCGACCGGAGCGCCACGGCCCTGCGCGCCCTCGACGTCCACCACGGCTCCCGGCTCGCGCCGCTCGGGTCCGTACTCGGCCGGACCGAAGCCGTGGCGTCGTCGCGGATCGAGGATGAGTCCGCGTCGATCGACGACCTGGCTCGGGCACTCGTCGGCATCCGCGCGAACGCCGGTGCCACGGCGGTCGTCCGGGCCGGCGGCGCCGTCGAGCACCTGGTGTGCGGAGCGGACTCGGGCACCGTCACCGAGGCCTCCCTGCTCGAGGCACACCGCCTGCTGATGCGCGACGACCCGGTGGACGGACGGCACGCCGGCCGGTACCGCGACGTGCAGAACTGGATCGGCGGCGGTGCCACGCCCCGCGACGCCGTGTACGTGCCACCACCGCCCGAGCTCGTGGCACCGCTGATGGCCGACCTGTTCGCGTTCGTGCACCGTGTGGACCTGCACCCGATCGCCCAGGCCGCGATCGCCCACGCCCAGTTCGAGTCGATCCACCCGTTCACCGACGGCAACGGTCGGATCGGGCGCGCGCTGATCGGTGCCGTGCTGCGGCGACGCGGGGTGACCACGACCGTGACGGCGCCGGTGACCACCGCGCTCGCGGCGGATCGGCGGCGGTACTTCCGGCACGTCGAGCAGTACCGCGACGGCAAGGTCACCGGGTTCGTGGTCGACCTGGCCCTGGCGATCGGGACGGTCTGTGATGAGGCGACCTTGAGCGCCCTGCTGCTCGCCGAGCACGACGCCGGTCGGTCCGTCGGCCCCTGCGCCTCGGGCCCGCACGCGGTCGTCGGCCGTGCGCTCGCCGACGACCCCGTCCTGACCGAAGCGCACCTGGACACCCTGCTCACCGCCGACGAGGTCGAGCGCGTCACCCACGACCTGGTGTCGGCGGGAGTGCTCCGTCCGGTCACCGGTCGTCGCCGTGACCGCGCGTGGGTCGCACCCGCCGTGGTCGACGAGCTCGAGGCGTTCGAGCAGCGGGTGCAGGCAGCGGTGGGCAGGCGCGAGCGCACGGCGGCCTGACCGGGGGTGCGGGCGAATAGGGTGGGACGGTGAGCAACGAGCACACCGCATCCACCCCGCCCAGCGCCGCCAAGCGGCCCGTGACACGGACCCACCACGGCATCGACTTCGTCGACGACTACGAGTGGCTGCGGGACAAGGAATCCCCCGACACCCTGGCGTACCTCGAAGCCGAGAACGCCCACACCGACGCCGCCACCGCGCACCTCGCGCCGCTGCGGGACCGCATCTTCGCCGAGGTGAAGAGCCGCGTCCAGGAGACCGACCTCTCGGTGCCGGTCCGGATGGGCGACTGGTGGTACTTCACCCGCACCGCTGAGGGCAGCCAGTACGGCGTGCACTGCCGCGTGCCCGTCGCCGGCCCCGACGACTGGACGCCGCCCGCCGTCGTCGAGGGCGAGTCGACGCTCCCCGGCGAGCAGGTGGTCCTCGACGGCAACGCCCTGGCCGACGGCCACGAGTTCTTCTCCCTCGGCACGTACGACATCAGCGACGACGGCACCCGCCTGGTCTACGGCATCGACGTCGAGGGCGACGAGCGGTACACCCTGCACGTGCGCGACCTGGCCTCGGGGACCGACCTCGGCGACGCCATCCCGAACACGGGCGCCGGCGCCACGTTCGACCCGGCCGGCCGCTACGTGTTCTACCCCACGGTCGACGAGTCGTGGCGTCCGGACAAGATCTGGCGCCACACGGTCGGCACCGCGGCGTCCGAGGACGTCCTGGTGTTCGAAGAGCCCGACGACCGCTACTGGGTCGGTGTCGGTGTCACCCGCTCGTCGCAGTACATCGTCATCGAGCTCGGCTCGAAGATCACGTCCGAGGCGCACGTCCTCGACGCTGCGGACCCCACCGGTGAGTTCCAGGTCGTCTGGCCCCGGCGCGAGGGTGTCGAGTACGAGATCGAGCACGCCATCGTGGGCGGCAGCGACCGGTTCCTGGTGCTGCACAACGACGGAGCCGAGAACTTCGAGCTCGTCGACGTCCCCGCCGACGACCCGACGTCCGAGCGTGACCGCCGCGTCGTCGTGGCGCACCACACCGAGCGCCGCATCGAGTCGGTCGACGCCTTCGCCGGACACCTCGCCCTGGAGTACCGCTCCGAAGCGCTCCCCCGGGTCGCGATCATCCCGATCGAGGGCGACGGCTACGGCGACGCGCACGAGGTCCCCTTCGACGAAGCACTGTTCTCGGCGGGGCTCGGCGGCAACCCGCAGTGGGAGCAGCCGACGCTCCGCATCGGGTACACGTCGTTCGTGACCCCCTCCGAGGTCAGCGACCTCGACCTGGCCACCGGCGAGGTCACCGTCCTGAAGCGCCAGCCCGTGCTCGGCGGCTACGACCCGGCCGACTACGTGCAGGAGCGCGACTGGGCGACCGCGTCGGACGGCACCCGTGTGCCGATCTCGCTCGTCTGGCGTCGTGACGCCGTCGAGGACGGCACCCCGGCACCGCTGCACCTCTACGGCTACGGCTCGTACGAGCACTCGATCGACCCCGGCTTCAGCGTCATGCGCCTGTCGATGCTCGACCGCGGTGTCGTCTTCGCCGTCGCGCACGTCCGTGGTGGCGGTGAGCTCGGCCGGCACTGGTACGAGAACGGCAAGACCCTGACGAAGAAGAACACCTTCACCGACTTCGTCGCGGTCGCCGAGCACCTGATCGAGGCCGGCCGCACGAGCGCCGACCGCCTCGTGGCCGAGGGTGGCAGCGCGGGCGGGCTCCTGATGGGTGCGGTCGCCAACCTCGCACCAGAGCGGTTCGCCGGCATCCTGGCCGCCGTGCCGTTCGTCGACGCGCTGACGAGCATCCTCGACCCGGACCTGCCCCTCACCGTCATCGAGTGGGACGAGTGGGGCGACCCGCTGCACGACGCCGAGGTCTACCGCTACATGAGCGAGTACACCCCGTACGAGAACGTCCGTGACGACGTGCAGTACCCGCAGATCCTCGCCGTGACCTCGATCAACGACACCCGCGTGCTGTACGTCGAGCCCGCGAAGTGGACCGCGAAGCTCCGCGAGGTCGGCGCGCCGGCGCTGCTGAAGACCGAGATGTCCGCCGGCCACGGTGGTGTCAGCGGTCGCTACGCGTCGTGGAAGGAGCGGGCGTTCGAACTCGCCTGGCTGCTCGACGTGCTCGGGCTCGCCGACGAGACGCCCGCCGCGGCCACCGCCAACCCGATCGCCGCGGGCTGAGCAACGCCTCGCACTTCGTGAGCAGAAGAGGTCGGGTCCGAACGCGGGACCCGACCTCTTCTGCTCACCAAGCGAACGAAGCGCACCAAGCGAACGAAGCGCACGCAGCGCGCACCCCGCTCACACGCGGTTGAGCGCGTGCACCGCCTCGTCGTAGGACTCCTCGGCCAGGCGCACCCGGTCCCCCGCGAGCACGCCGTACCCGAACGTGCCCTCACCCCCGCGCTCCGCGATCGCCGCGTTCGCCCGCAGGATGTCGAGGGCGTGCAGGGACCGCACCCGTTCGGTCAGCACGTCGGCCGCGGTGCCGATCCGCTTCCACAGCGCGTGCGGGAACGCGTCGTCGCCGAGCACGTCCATCGCCATCCGGGCGCGCATCGTCTCCTGCCACGCGGCCTCGGTCGTGGTCCGGTCGGCGGCCTCGCGCTCGGCGGCGGTGTCCGAGGTGTCGTCGGCGACGGCGGCCCGGACGAGTTCGCGCACGCGCGGCTTCACGTCGGCGCCGACGTCCTGCGCGACCTGCTTCGGTGCGCGGAGCGACCACGCCGTCGGAGCCGGTCGCTCGGCCGCGTCGTCGAGGGCGTCGAGCAGTTCGAGGAACGGCTCGCCGTGCAGGAACGCGACGACGTCCCGCACCGCCTGGTCGCGACGTTCGCGGGTCGAGGCGAGGATGCGCTCGCGGGTCATCGCGTCGACCAGGTCGTCCTGCGCCGGCGACGACGCCCGCGGCAGCCGGTCGATCAGGTACTCGGCCAGCGCCGCACGCGCGGTGACGCCCGCCAGGCCGTCCGCCGCCTCGGCGGCGCGGTCGACGGCCTCGCCGTCGGGGAACGCCGGGCGGTAGGCGCCCAGGATCGCGGCGATCTCGAGGGTCGTGTCGGCCGCCTGCCGGAGGTCGGCCGTGTCGCCGGAGCGGAGCCGGGCCTCCTGGCCGAGCAGCGCGACGCGCAGCTTGCGCACCCGCTTCGCCAGGATGCGTGCGGTCGTGCCCTTGGCCGGCTTCTCCTCGGTCTGGAGGCGCGGTGCCGGTGCTCCTGCCAGCCCGCGTGCCAGCTTGGACGCGACGGCGGCGGGGCCGGCACCGACGGCCGCGAAGCGTCCGTCGAGGGCCGCGAAGAGCTCGTGGGCGATCTGCGGGTCGACGCCGTCGACGGTCTCGACCTCGACCTCGCGCCAGGTGCGCGGGGTCTCGGGGGCGTCGTCGTCGAGGCGCTGGGCAGTGACCTGGTCGTCGGCGAGCTCGGCGATCTGGTCGCCGTCCTCGTCGAGCAGTCGGGTGACGGTGCGGGTGGTCGTGATCCGGACGACGGGACGCAGCCCGCGGCCGCGGCGCTCCGTGAAGAGCGCGGCGAGGACTTCGTCGGGCACGGTGTCGGCGTCGTCGGTCAGGGGGAACTGCTGCTCGTGGCGGACCGTGTCCGACTCCGAGCGCTTGATGTGCCAGCCGGCGTCGGGGCCGCCCGTGCGACGGCGGACGGTCACCCGTGCGGCCACCAGGTCGTACCGCTCGGTGTCCCAGTAGGTCGCGTCCAGTTCGAACGGCTCCTGGTGCTCGGTGCGGAGGATGCCGCCCGCGCCGACGAGGTCGGGGAGGGCACCGCCCTCGGGCAGGTCGTAGGTGCGCTCGATCTCGAGGTGCGTGTGGCTCACACGCTCTTGTCTACCAGGCACTGCGGGGTTTCCCCGCACCCGGGGTTAGCCTGCAGGGATGAGCGACACGATCACCCGCGAGCAGTTCACGCCCGAAGCCGGCGGCGTCACGATGTTCACCACCACGTGGTGCGGCTACTGCGCCCGGCTGAAGAACCAGATGTCGAAGGCCGGGGTGCCCTTCACCGAGGTCGACATCGAGCAGACCCCCGGTACCGCCGAGCTCGTCGCCGAGGTCAACGGCGGCAACCAGACCGTGCCGACGCTGGTGTTCCCGGACGGCTCGACGGCGACCAACCCGTCCCTGGCCGAGGTGCAGTCCCGCATCTGAGCGGCGGCCCTCCGCAAGACACCGGTGTTCACGCTCCGAACACGCGCATGACGCGGTTCAGAGTACGAACACCGGTGTTTTGCTGTCCGGGACAGCACCGGACGCGCCGGAGCTAGCCGCCGAGCGCCTCGGTCAGCAGCGCAGCCATCGCGTCGAGCTGGATGTCACCGGAGTCGACGACCTCTTCGTCCGAACCGTCGAGCGCGCGGGCGGCCAGGGACGCCTTCGAGTCGATGAGCTCGGCGATCTTGGTGTCGATCGTCTGCGCGGCGATGATGCGCCACGCGGTGACGGGCTCTTCCTGCCCGATGCGGTGCACACGGTCGATCGCCTGGGTCTGCTCGGCGCTCGTCCACGACAGCTCGGCGAGCACGACGTTCGACGACACCTGCAGGTTCAGGCCGACACCGGCCGCGGTCAGCGAGCAGACGATGACGGCGACGTCGGGGTCGTTCACGAACGAGTCGATCTCGGCCGTGCGCTGCGTCGGGGTCTGGTCGCCGCGGATCGTGGCGGTGCGCAGGCCGCGACGGGCGAACACCTCTTCCGCCTGGTCCATCACGTCGAGGTGCTTCGCGAAGAACACGACCTTGCCGACGTTCGAGGCGAGCTGCGCCGCGTAGTCGGCCGCGAGCTGGGCCTTGGCCCGGCCGATGCGGCGGACCATCGAGAACACGTTCTCGCCGGTCGACGAGGCGTCCTGGTCCTCGAGCTCCCAGCGGGCGACCTGGCGGACCAGCTTGTGGTCGATGCCGACGACCGGGTCCTGCCCGGTGCGGGCGTCGAGCGCCTGGTGGTAGCGACGGACGAGCTTCGCGGTGAGCTCGCGCTCGGCGTCGCGGATGGAGCGACCCTCGTCACCGTCGAGCTCGACGGGGATGTCGGCGATCCGGCGGGCCGGGATGTCCGCGGCGACGTCGACCTTGCGGCGTCGGACGATGCCCTGGTCGATGACGGCACGGCGGGCCTCGACGAAGAACCCGGGGTCGGCCGGCGTCAGGCCGATCTCCTCGAGCTCGTTCATGAGCTTCGCGCGGGGCTTCTTGTCGTCGATCCAGCCGAGGTACTCCCAGATGGTGCGGAAGTCCTCGACCGAGTTGATCAGCGGGGTACCGGTCAGCGCCATGAGCAGCGGTGCGGCGGTGCGCTGCCGGATGCGCTCGGCGATCTGCAGCACGAACCGGGCGCGCTGCGAGTCCCTGTTCTTGATGAAGTGCGCCTCGTCGACGACCATCCCCTTGAACCCGAAGTTGCCGAGCCACCCGGCGTGCCGGTCGAGGATCTCGTAGTTCACGATGACGATGTCGGCGAACCCGTCGAGGTCGTTGCCGTCCCCGTGGATCACCGTGGCGCGGTGGTTCGGCACCCAGCGCTCGGCTTCACGCGCCCAGTTCGTCTTGACGACGTTCGGCACGACGACGAGCAGCGGGAACGCGTTCGCGGCATCGGCGGCGAGCAGCGACTGTGCGGTCTTGCCGAGGCCGGGCTCGTCGGCGAGCAGGAACGTGCGGTGTCCCTGCGCAGCGGCGGCGACGAGTTCCGCCTGGTGCTTCATGAGCGTGGTGCCCGAGCGCGAGTGCAGCGTCGTGGGCTCCGGCAGCGGCATCGTCGCCGCTCCCCCGCCCGCGCCGTACTCGAACGACTTGAACAGCGGTCCGAACAGTTCCCAGTTCGCCAGGCGACGCGGGTGCGCGACGGGCTGGTCGGCGAGGGCGAAGTCCGGTGGCATGAAGGGGTTCGCGAGCTGGCGCTGCACGACCGCCTGCGGCACGACGGCCCGCACCGGGGTCTCGACCACCGCGGCGGGCTCGGACGCGATGACGAGGTCCTCCGGCTGCAGTTCCATGCCGCCGGCGATCATCATGTCGCGCTTGACCGCACGCGTCGCCTCGGACACCTGGACCTCTTCGGCGAGGAGCTGGATGACACTGGTGTCGCGCGCCGCCGTCTTCGCGAGGATCGTGGCCACGCCGTCGAGCCGCTTGAGCTGCTCGGCGCGCTGCGCGTCGGTGAGCTCCGTGTCGGCCTTCACCCGCGCGCGCTCTTCGCGCATGAGCAGGGCGACCGCCTGGAACTTCGTCCGGTTCGATGCCTTGAGCGGTCCGCGCTGCGCCGCGGCCTCGACCTCGCGCACAGCGCGGGCGAGGACGGGGATGACGCCGTCGTTGTCCAGCGGCCTGGTGCGGCGTGACGCGGTCCGCGTCCCGCCGGCAGCACGCCGGGTGCCTGATCGAGCCAACGCTCCTCCTGTTCCGCCCACACGTCGGGGCGATCCGCCCGTGGGGCGGGAAGTCCTGCACCGGTGCCTGGCGCGGCTCCGGTTCAGCTGCGGGCCACCGTGGCCCACCGCATCGCCGGTCCCCGCATCGGGACGTCCGGTGGACTCCCGCGAGCCGTTCCACACGAGCACCTGCCGGGAGCAGGTTCGGACGGTCCGCGCCGGGATCCGGCGTCGTCACACGCACGTGATGCCCCCTCGGGGCGGTCACGGCCCGGTCCCCGCGTCGATCAAGTGATCGACGGCTGCGTCCGGAATCGACGCGGCACGCGGGAACGCGGTGCGTGCGCGGTCAGTTTACTCCCGGACCACCGACAGAGGCGACCGGCGCGTTGCCCGCGCGCGTCGCGACGGCGGACGGGAGGCCCGTGGCGGGCCCGACCCGGGCCTCCAGTCCGTCCTCCGGTCGTGTTCACCCCACCGAAGCGACACGTCTCCGGTTCCCTGCCCCGGTGACCCCGCGAAAGCGACAGGACGCCGCGGATGTTCCGCGCAGAACTGTCGCTTTCGCGACAGCGGCGTCGGGTCTCAGACCTGCGGTGCGGACCGCGGGCGGGTCGAACCACCGGTCGGGAGGCTCGGGGCCGCGTCCGCCAGGGCGGCCTGCGTCGCGGCGAGGAGCTGCTGGGCTGTCTGGATCCCGTTGGCGGAGCCGGTGGTCGCCTGGCCGCCGGCGTGGGCGAGCAGCTGGGCGCCGATGGCGGGTCCGATGCGGTCGGCCTCGCGCGGGTTGCGCGCGACCCAGTCGCGGGCGATCGCGTCGGCGAGGCGCTCGGCGGCGGCGCCGCGCTCGGCGTCGCCTCGGGACCGGTGCCAGAGCCCGGTGACCACGAGGTGGGCGACGACGGCACCGACGTCACGGACCGGGAAGCCCCAGCCCGCGGTGTCGATGTCGAGCAGGCCGGAGATGCGCCACGGCTCGTCCTCGTCGACGAACACCTGCTCCAGGTGCAGGTCGCCGTGCACGACCTGCTTGGTCGAGCTCGACCAGCCGATGGAGCGGCGGCCGATGGCGTCGTACAGGCGGTCGATCTCCTCGGCGTCACGCGGCAGGGCGGCGATGAGCGTGCGACGGTGCCAGTCGGCGTGGTCCATCGCGTCGGCGCGCGCCTGCTGGGTCATCGGGACGGTGGCGACCCGACCGCTCAGCGCGGCGAGCGACGCCACGAAGCGGGGGTCGTCGGCGATGTCGAGGATGCGGCTGCCGGCGGGCACGCCGCGGATGCGCTCGAGCACGAGCAGGCCGTCGCCACGGCTGGACAGCACACGCGGCACCGGCAGACCGGCCGCGACGAACTGCTCGTGCGACTGCACGATCGGCGCGACCCGGTGCGGACGGACGATCTTCAGGAACAGGGTGCGCTCGGGGGCGTCGACGCGCACGACCGCGCGCTTGCCGGGGCGGTACGCCGCCACGGTGAGCACCGGGTCGGTGACGGGCATGCCGAGCGTGGTCAGCAGCTCGGCGACGGCGTCACGGTAGGTGACCTGCGGCAGCACGGGCAGGCCGGGGTCGTTGGGGTACGCCCACACCGACACCGGGTCGCCCGTCGCCGGGTCGGTGACGATCGCGCTGTTCTGGTCGTGGGTGCCGCCGGTGTCGACGTAGGTCAGGACCGTGGCGCGCTGGCCGTTGCGGTCCACCGTGTCGACCTCGTAGCCGTACAGGTAGCCGTTGCCCGAGGGCTCGACGGAGTGCGCCCGCGCGGCCACCACGGAGGTCCCGGAGCCGACGAAGGCCTGCGGGATGACGCGCTCATGGTTGGGCCACACGACATCAGTCAACCGTGTCGCGCGGGTTTCGTCGCGTTCGTGCACGGCTCGGCGCGCGGCCGGTGGCTACCGTGGTCGGTGTGAACCCGGTCGCGCGCCTCCGCAGCTCCAGTCGCACGCCGTTCCTGCAGGTCGTGAAGACCGCCGTCGCGGTGGTCGCGGCCGTGCTCCTCTGCCGCCTGGTCATCCAGGGGCCGTTCCCCACCTTCGCGGCGATCGCCGCGCTGCTCGTGGTGCAGCCGAGCATCAACCAGTCGTTCGTGAAGGGCCTCGAGCGGAGCGCGGGCGTCGTGATCGGCGTCGTGCTCGCCACCGGGTTCCACCTGCTGCTCGGCGACGGCGTGTTCGTCGTGCTGCTCGTCATCGTGCTCGCGATCCTCATCGCGTGGGCGCTCCGGCTCACCCCGACCTCGGCCACCCAGGTGGGGATCAGCGGGATGCTCGTGCTCACCGCCGGGGTCGTGACGCCGAACTACTCCGCCGACCGGATCCTCGAGACCGTGATCGGTGCGATCGTCGCCCTGGTCGTGAACGCGCTCATCGTGCCGCCCGTGCTGCTCGAACCGGCGCACCTCGCCGTCGCCCGGCTCGCCCGCGACACCGCGGTGGCGTTCGAGCGGATCGCGATCGGCCTGACCGAGGGGTGGGACCGCGAGCGCTGGGACGAGGCCCTCGTCGCGGCGCGCGCACTGCGGCAGCAGCACGCCAAGGCCGAGGCGTCCCTGGGGTCGGCGCGCGAGTCCCTGACGATGAACCCGCGCAGTGGACGGCACCGGACGATCCTCGACCGCGACGTGGTGACCACCGACCACCTGCGCGTCCTGGTGACCCGGGTCACCGGGATGACCCGGGCGATCCGTGACAACACCGCACCGGACCTGCGCGACGACCCGGTGGTGCACGGCATCGCGACCGAAGTGGCACGGATCGGCGCGGACGTCCGGGCCCTCAGTGCGCGGGTCGAGTCGACACGGCTCGACCCGGCACCCGCGGCCGGTGGGGCGGACGCCGCTGCGCTCGGACCGGACGCCGAGCCGTGGGCGGAGGCATCGGAGCCGGCACTCACCGCGCCGCTCGAGGTGGTGCGTCCGAACTCCCGGCACTGGGTGCTCATCGGGGCGCTGCTCGAGGACATCCGACGGGTGCGTGGCGAGCTGCTCGGCGAGGACGACTAGCGCCGGCACACCGGCACGTTGCGCTGGCCCGCTGTTGTGCGTCAGCGCGCTGCTGGGCGTCAGCGCGCTGCTGGGCGTCAGCGCGCTGCGCAGGCCGCTTCCGACGCCGTCCGCACGACGTCCGACCAGATCACCGCGGTCGGCACGACGTCGGTCCCGGTCGCACCCGGGACGCCGGCGTCGGCGTACCGGCTGATCTCGGCGACGACGGCCTCGGTGCCGACTTCGCGTGCAGCACGGCTCGCCACGTCCGGTACCGCCGTCCGCAGTTCCGCGACCACGCGGTCGCGCGGTGCGTCCTCCAGCTGCGCGAGCGCGCCGATGCCCTTCCACGCGGCGTCCAGTTCGGCGCGCAGGCGCACGATGGCCGGGTGGTCGATCGAGTCGTTCATGATCCCCCAGTGCGGGCGGCGCATCGGGTCGCGCTGTCCGCTGCCGGAGCCTAGCAACGAAGCAAGCGGCGCTCACGTCCCTAGAACGTGGGACAGACCGTTCTGCTTTGTCCTGTGACGAGATTCAGCGAGTCGGACCCGCAGAACGGCCGTCCGCGCCGGTTCGATGCCACGATGGGTCCGAGGAGGTCCACTATGCGGCTGTTGGTGGTCGAGGACGACGACGAGATGCGTGCCCTGATGGAACGCGGACTCGCGGCCGAGGGGTACCGGGTCACGGCCGTCGAGAACGGTGTCGAGGCGCTCATCGCCCTCGGCGAGCAGGCGTTCGACCTGGCGGTCGTGGACGTGATGATGCCCGGCATGTCCGGCTTCGAGCTCGCCCGGCGGATCCGTGAGCGCGAGGACCCCGTGCGGATCCTGCTCGTGACCGCGCGCGACGCCGTCGACGACCGCGTGTTCGGGCTCGACGCGGGCGCGGACGACTACCTCACCAAGCCCTTCGCCTTCGCCGAGCTCACCGCTCGGCTGCGTGCGCTCGGCCGTCGTGAGTCCGCCGGGGCACCCCGCACGATCGAGGTCGGGGACGTGTCGATCGACTCCGAGGCCCGCCGCATCTCGATCAAGGGTCAGCGCGTCGCCGTGAGCCCCACCGAGTTCGCCCTGCTCCGACTGCTCGCCCGGTCCGCCGGCAGTGTCGTCGACCGCCCGAAGATCCTCGAAGAGGTCTGGGACGGTTCGCAGCACGTCGACCCGAACGTGGTCGAGCAGTACATCTCGTACCTCCGCAAGAAGCTCACCGCGCACGAGGCCACCGTCGCCATCGCCACGGTCCGCGGTCGCGGGTACCGCCTGGATCTGCTCGGGGCGTGAGCGGGGCCGACGACGCCCCACGATCGGACCGCCGACGCGGCGGTCCGATCCGGCCGCTGCGTCTGCTGTCGCTGCGTGCCCGGATCACGATCGGCTCGACGGCGATCGCCGCGATCGTCATCCTGCTGCTCGTCCTGGTGATGCGCTTCCAGGTGGTGAGCGTCGTCGCGAGTGCGACCCGCACCCTGCTCGACGCCGATGCCGACCCGTACGTCGCCACGCTCGAGGTCGACAGCGACCCCGACCTCTCGCCGCCGGGCAACGCGCAGCTCGTCGCCGTCGTGTCCCCGTCCGGCGAGATCGTGCTGTCGACGATGCCCGATCGTGTCGAGCAAGCGCTCGGCAGTCTGCGGTCCACCCCCGCCGGCACCTCGATCATCACGGCATCCGGCTCGGAGTACCGCGTCGTGGTGGAGCACCCCGTCAACGAGGCCGGCCGCTGGACCGTCGTCGCCGCCCGCAACTCGCAGGCCGAGGCCATCGTCGTCGACGACCTCACGACGACGCTGTCGCTGACCGGTCTGGCCATCCTGCTCGCGTTCGGCGTGGCGTCCTGGGTGCTCGCGACCACCGCGCTGCGCCCGGTGAACCGGATGCGCCGCGAGGCCGAACGGCTCTCCGTGGCCCCGGAGCGTGCCGAACTGCCGGTGGGCCCCGCCCAGGACGAGCTGGCATCCCTGGCGACCACGCTCAACGCCTTCCTCGCCCGGACCCGGCAGGCGACCGAGCGCGAACGCCAGATGGTGTCGGACGCCAGCCACGAGCTCCGGACACCCCTGGCGATCCTGACGACCCAGCTCGACCTCGCCTCGCTCGACGGCAACGACGCCGCCGCCCTCGCCGCCCACATCGAACGCGCCAAGCACAGCGTCGCGCGGTTGTCACGGCTGGCGAACGACCTGCTCGCCCTGTCGCGGATCGAGGAGTCGGAACGCCGTGAACAGGACGGCGACCGGCGTCCCGAGACCGCGTGGTCGGACCTCGGCGACGAGGTGATGGCCGCGGTCGACCGCGTCCGGCTCATCGCTTCGGCGAAGGACGTCACCGTCGACTTCGATCTCGAGCCGCCCGTCGCCGTCGGCGGTTCCGGCCCGGGCATCGGTGGCGGCACCGTCGAACCGCGGTACCGGATCGACACCGGCGGGATGGCCCAGCTCGTCACGAACATCGCGGGCAACGCCGTGGCCGCGCTCCCCCGCGGCGGCGGCATCTTCGTGTCCTGGCGGAGCACCGGCGGCGAGGGCGTGCTGCAGATCACCGACGACGGCCCCGGCGTGCCCGAGTCCTTCATCCCGGTGGCGTTCGACCGCTTCACCCGTCCGGACGAGGCCCGGACGTCCCGCCCGAACCCGGACCCGTCGACCGGTGCCGGCGCCCTGCCCGGCGGCTCGGGACTGGGACTCGCGATCGTGCGTGCGGTGGCGGAACGGGCGGGAGGCACGGCGTCGCTCCGCAACGTGCCCGCCGGTGGGCTCGAGGTCACGATCAGCCTGCCCGAGGTGCGCTGAGCACGACCGCTCACTCGGGCACGCCCGCTCGCCCGAGCACGACCGCTCACTGGAAGTCCCGCGAGCGGGTGCGGACGGACAGCGACAGGTGCTCGATGCGGTCCGCCACCAGGTTGACCACCCCGTCGGGCGAGCGCTCGAGGATGCCCCGGACGATCACCGCCGGGGACTCCCGCGCCACCCGGCGGAAGCGCCCCCAGACCCCGACGCTGCAGATGACGTTGACCAGCCCGGTCTCGTCCTCGACGTTCAGGAACGTGATGCCGGAGGCCGTCGCCGGACGCTGCCGGTGCGTCACGATCCCGCCGACCTCGACCCGTCGTCCGGTCTCGGCGGTCGCGGTGTCCTGCACGCTGAGCACCCGGCGGGCTGCGAGTCGGTCGCGCACGTGCCGGACGGGGTGGTCGTCGGTCGTCATGCCCGTCGACCACATGTCGGCGATGAGCACGTCCCCGCTCGTCATCTGCCCGAACAGCGGCGGCTGCACGAACACCTGCGTGTCCGGCAGCTGGTCCGGACGCTCGGCGGCCGCCTGGGCAGCCGACCACATCGCACCGCGGCGGTCGATGTCGAACGGGGCGAAGGCGTCGGCTGCTGCGAGGGCCTCGAGCTGCGGCGTGGTGAGCCCGACCCGGCGGGCCAGGTCCGACATGTCGCGGAAGGGGCCGTTCGCGTCCCGCTCCGCGACGATCTTCTCGGCGCTCTTCCGGCTGAGCGACGCGACCTCGGCGAGCCCGAGCCGCACGACGAAGGCACCGTCGCGTCGGTGGCTCGCGGTGTCGTCGGGGAGTGCCTTGTCGAAGGGCAGCACCGGTGGCTGCTCGGCGGCCAGGCACGCGTCGGCACCGGCAGGGGCATCCCCGTCCGGCAGCGGTTCGAGCGTGGCGTCGACCCCGGACCGCAGGATGTCCGGTCGCAGTACGCGGACGCCGTGCCGCCGGGCGTCGGCGACCAGGGTCTGCGGTGAGTAGAACCCCATCGGCTGCGCCCGGAGCAGTGCCGCCAGGAACGCCCCCGGGTAGTGCAGCCGCATCCACGCGCTCGCGTAGACGATGAGGGCGAAGCTGATCGAGTGGCTCTCCGCGAAGCCGAAGTTCGCGAACGCCTGGATCTTCGCGTAGATCGCGTCGGCGTCCGCGCCGTGGATGCCGTTGTCCGCCATCCCCGCGTACAGCTTGTCGCGCAGTCGGTCGATCTTCTCGTGCCCGCGCTTCGACCCCATCGCCCGTCGCAGCAGGTCGGCGTCGTCACCGGAGCAGTTGCCGACCGCGATCGCCATCTGCATGAGCTGCTCCTGGAACAGCGGGACCCCGAGGGTGCGTTCGAGCACGGGTTCGAGCGCCGGGTGCATGTAGGTGATCGGTTCCTCGCCCGTGCGCCGGCGGATGTACGGGTGCACCGCGCCGCCCTGGATGGGCCCGGGGCGGACGAGTGCGACCTCGATCACCAGGTCGTAGAACCGCCGCGGGAGCAGTCGGGGCAGGGTGCCCATCTGCGCGCGGGACTCCACCTGGAACACCCCGATCGTGTCCGCGCGGCAGAGCTGGTCGTAGACCCCCTGTTCCTCCTTCGGGATGGAGTGCATCTCCCAGCGCTCCCCACAGTGCTCTGCCGCCAGGTCGAACGAGTACTGCAGCGCCGCGAGCATGCCGAGCCCGAGCATGTCGAACTTCACGAGCCCCATGTACGCGCAGTCGTCCTTGTCCCACTGCAGCACGGTGCGGCCGTCCATCCGGGCGTGCTCGATCGGCACGACCTCGCCCACCGGGCGGTCGGTCAGCACCATGCCGCCGGAGTGGATGCCGAGGTGCCGCGGGAACCCGAGGACGTCGCTCGCGAGCCCGACGACCGCCGGCGGGATGTCGTGGTCCTGGCTCTCGGTCACCGACCCCCACCGCTCGACCTGCTTCGACCAGGCGTCCTGCTGCCCGGGGCTGTGGCCGAGCGCCTTCGCCATGTCGCGCACCGCGCCCTTGGGGCGGTAGGTGATGACGTTCGCGACCTGGGCGGCGTTGTGCCGGCCGTACTTGGCGTACACGTACTGGATCACCTCTTCGCGGCGGTCCGAGTCGAAGTCGACGTCGATGTCGGGTTCTTCGTCGCGCATCGCCGACAGGAACCGCTCGAACGGCAGCCCGTACCGGATCGAGTCCACCGCGGTGATCTCGAGCAGGTAGCAGACCGCCGAGTTCGCCGCCGAGCCCCGCCCCTGGCAGAGGATGCCCCGACCGCGGGCGTACTGCACCATGTCGCGCACGATCAGGAAGTACCCCGGGAAGTTCTTCTCCTCGATCACGGACAGCTCACGCTCGATGCGCTCCCGCTTGCGGGGGTCGACGCCGTCGGCGCTGCCGGGGTAGAACCGCCGGGCACCCGTCCACGTGAGCTCGCGGAGCCACGACATCGCGGTGTGCCCGTCCGGGACGTCGAGGTCGGGCAGCCCGGGCTGCACGGTCTTCAGCCGGAACCCGAGCTCGTCGGCGAGCTCCACGGTCCGCTCGATCGCGCCGGGGTAGCGCCCGAACCGTCTGGCCATCTCGGCGCCGGAGCGCAGGTGGGCGGTGTCGGCGGCCGGCAGCCAGCCGTCGATCTCGTCGAGGCTGCGGCGGGCACGCACCGCCGCGAGTGCGGTCGCCACCGGGAACCGGTCGGGGGTGGCGTAGTGCACGTTGCCGGTGGCGACCAGGGGCAGCGCGTGCTTCGCGGCGAGGGTGGCCAGGGCGTCGTTGCGGGCGCTGTCGAGCGGGTCGCCGTGGTCGAGCAGCTCCACGACGACGTTGCGGCTGCCGAACCGGTCGAGCAGCACCCGGAGCGCGGTCTCGGCGGCGGACTCGCCACCCTGCTCGAGGGCCTGCCGTACGGAGCCCTTCCGGCAGCCGGTGAGGACCCGCCAGTGCCCGTCCGCCCGCGCGGCGAGGTCGTCGAGGTCGTACTGCGGGCTGCCCTTCTCGGACCCGGCGGCCAGGTGTGCGCTCGTCACCGCGCCGGCGAGCCGGTGGTAGCCGTCCTGGCCGTCGGCGAGCAGGAGCAGGTGCGAGCCCTCAGGGTCGGGCACACCGTTCTGCGGTTCGGTCAGCCCCAGGGACAGCTCGGTGCCGAACACGGTGCCGACCTGCGGGTACGACTCGGCGACCTCGGCCATCCGGGCGGCCCCGTAGAAGCCGTCGTGGTCGGTGAGCGCGAGGGCGTGCAGCCGGAGCCGGGCGGCTTCTTCGAACAGGTGCTCGGGCTGGCTGGCGCCGTCGAGGAAGCTGAAGGCCGAGTGCGCGTGCAGTTCGGCGTACGGCACCACGGGCCCGCCGTCGGTGTCGAGCGGCGAGGGGACGTACGGCTCGCGCTTCCGCGACCACGCCGGGCTGTCGCCGCCGTCGCCGTCGTGCGCCGTGCCCGGGCTCCGCTTGTCGGACAGCGCGCGCTCGAACTGCGACCACGGGATGGGTGGGTTGCTGTAGCCCATCAGGTCACGCTCCTGTCGGTGGTGGTGGTCGGGATCACGTCGCGATCGCCTCGGCCCACCAGCGGTGGTCCGCCAGCACCAGGTACCAGGCGCGCCCCTCCGCGTCGACGAGCTGCAGCCGGTGCAGGCGTCGGCCGCCGGACTCCCACCACCGGACGACGAGCGGCCACGGCCCCGCCCAGGCCGTCACGGCGGAGAACCCGCCGCCCCGGTCGCCCTCGGCGCGGAACCGGTCGGGTGCGCCGGACAGCACGCCGCGCTCGTCGACGTCGACGCTCGCACCGCCGGCGGCGACGACGTCGACCGGTCGGGGGCGCTCGAGCACGGTGGCGGGGGGCGGGCCGGGCAGTTTGCCGGGCCACGGACGGTCGCGGACGGTCGCCAGGGCTCGCTCACCGCCGGCGGGTGCGTCGCCCCACGGCACGAGCACCACGCGCTCGGACAGGGTGCGGCCCCCACCGATGCGCGGACTCACCACACCGTCGTGGCCGACCATGCCCTGGATCCGGGCGAGGCCGTGGTGCACGCGCTCGTCCGGGCCGGAGCCCCACAGCCCGCGCTCGTGGTTCGCCATGTCGTCGACGGCGACCGGCTCGAGCACGACCGAGGTGACCGGCGCCTCGAGCCCGCTGGGGTCCACCCCGCCGGCGAGCTGCCACCGCACCCGGTCGACCACGTCGGCAGCGTCGAACCAGCGCGGGTGCGCCCAGGTCCGTTCGAGCAGGATGTCGCGCTCGTCGACGATCCCCACACGGATGGTCGTCGCCACGAGCCCCGCGGACCGGAGTCGCTCGGCGAAGTCGTCGGCGGAACGCCGGAACGCGAACGCGATCTGGTCGGCGCGGTCCAGCGGGGGTTCGAACGACGCCTCGACCCGGAGTTCCGGCGGGATCTCCCGCGCCGCGATCTCGCGGGGGTCGCGGCCCCCGGCCAACCGGTGCAGGAACGCCCCGGCCACGCCGAAGCGGTCCCGCACCTGCTCGTCGCCGAGTGCCGCGAAGTCGCCGAGCGTGGTGATGCCGAGCCGGTCGAGCACCGTCGCGAGGTCGGGGTCGCCGAGCACACCGAGCGGCAGGTGCGCGAGGAAGTCCGCCGATCCCCCGACGGGCACGAGCCGCACCCGTTCGCCGGGACGCACCGGACGGGCCCGGGCGGCCTGGTCCGCCGCGAACGGGGTGTCGGCCACCCCGGCCCGCACCGCGGGGGCGCCGTGGTCGGCGGCGATGCCGGCGAGGGTCGCCGCCGCCGCGCGCTCACCGCCGTAGTACCGGGCCGGCCCGCGGGCACGGAGCGCGAGGGTGCCCGGCCGCAGCACCTCGACCCCGGGGACCGCCGCCTCGACCGCACGGATGACGGGCTCGAAGGCGCGGTGGTCGAGGGCGTCGTCGTAGGGCTGCACGAGGAGCTCGGGGCACCGCGCCTGCGCCTCACGCACGCGGAGCCCCCGCACGACACCCTGCTCACGCGCGGACGCGGAGCTCGCGAACACGAGCCCCTTCGCGGTCAGGGCGAGGGGCTGCTCCGGCGGGGTGCCACCGGCCCGAGCCGCCGCGATGACCGGCCAGTCCGGGCACCAGAGCACGATCGTCCGGGTCGGGGGTGGTTCGGGCAGTGCCGCCCCACGCGTGATCGCGTCGGTCCGGACGCGCCCGGAGGCGATCACGACGCCACCGCCACGGGCCGCAGCACGCGGGTGTCCCCGGAGCCCACCGTCGGCACCGGTGTGGCGGCCCGGACCGCACCGTCGGCCGCGGGCAGGAGCAGCTCGGCGGTCGCCGGACGCACCGCACCGGCACGCCCGGTCGCGGTCACGGTGGCCCGGCGCTCCGTCAGGTGGCCGTGGCCCTGACCGATGCCGCTCCACGTCGAGGACGTGACCCGCAGCGTGACGTCCGCCCCGGGCCAGGAGCCGAGCGCGACGAGTGCGCCACCGCGCTGTCGCAGGCGGGCCGACAGCCGTGCCACGTCGCCCGGCACGACCCGGCCGAGCGGTCGGGTGAGGACGATCTGGGCGACGTCGGCCATCGCCGCCGTCACGGCGAGCCACTGGTCGCCCGGATCGGGGACGAGCACGAGCCGTTCGAGGTCGATCCCCGCGGCGGCGGCGGCTTCGATCCCGAAGGACGGCACCCCGACGACCGCACACCACGCCCCGGCCGCCGAGGCCGCCTGCAGCATGGTGATCGCGAGCAGCACCGACTCGGGGACGGCGTAGGTGCCACCGACCCGGATCGCGCCGCCGGGCAGCAGGGGTTCGAGTGCCGGGGCGGTGGGGAGCCCGGCGGTGTCGACCCGGGTGGACTCCATGTCGGCCACCCGCGACCGCAGGGACGTGATGCGGTCGAGCGCGGCCCGGGCATCGCTCAGGTGGTCCGGCCCACGGCGCGCACCGCCACCGCCCGCGCCGTTGCCGCCGCGTGCAGCACCGCTCCGCCCGCCCCGGTCCGGGGTGGGCGACCGGAGTGCCGCCGCCGTCTGCATGCCCTCATATTCGAACATGTGTTCGATGATGTCAATCGCGTCCGACATCCGTGGACAGTCCTGGTCGAACACATGTTCGGATCAGGGCAGCAGCTCACCAGCCGGCGACCGCCCCGACCCCGCCGAGCACCGACCGCGTCTTGGTCTCGACCTCGTCCGCCTCGTCCGCGGGCACCGACGACCAGGTCACCGCTCCCCCGGCTCCGAGGGTCCGGGAACGCACCGCCCCCGACTCGTCGAGCACGGTCACGAGGCTACGGATCGCCACCGACAGGTCGACCGCCCCGCTCGTCGAGAAGTACCCGATCGCGCCCGAGTACACCCCGCGCGGCGCTCCCTCGAGCCGGTCCGCGATCGCCGTGGCACTGCTCTTCGGCGCGCCGGTCATCGACCCCGGCGGGAACGCGGCGTGCACCACGTCGGCCCGCGACGTCCCCGGCGGCAGCACCGCCCCGATCGTCGAGACCAGCTGGTGCACGCTGGCGTACGTCTCGACGGCGCACAGCCGCTCGACGTGCACCGACCCGGGCACCGCGGTCCGCAGCAGGTCGTTCCGCAGCAGGTCGACGATCATCACGTTCTCGGCGCGGTCCTTCGGGCTCGCCGCCAGGTCGTCCCGCGCAGCCGCGTCCGCCACCGCGTCGGCGAGCCGCCGCCGCGTGCCCTTGATCGGCTCCGCGAGCACCGCTCCGGCCGCGTCGATCCGCAGGAACCGCTCCGGTGACCGGCTCGCCACGCGCAGCGGGCCGAGCCGCAGGAACGCGCCGAACGGCACCGGGTCGGCCGCCCGCATCCGCAGGTACTCGCCCAGGTGCGGGTCCGTACCGGGGCCGCCACGGGCCTCCAGTCCGACCGCGAAGGCGGTGGTGAGGCAGACCTGGAACGCGTTCCCCTCGCGGATCTCCGCGCGGCACGCGTCGACCGCCCGCTCGTAGGCGGCGCGCGTGACGCGCCCGGTCGCCGTGGACACCCCGGCCGGGAGGCCCGTGGCCGCGTCCACGACGCCGACCGACGTCGCGGGGGTGGGCACCTCCTCGAGCCACGCGCGGTTCCGCGCACTGGCCGCCGGTTCCGCGTCGGCGACGAGCGCGAGCACCCAGGCGCCACCGGTGTGGTCGACGACGACGGCTCGGTCGACGAACCGCAGGTCGGCGTCGGCGTGCCCGTCGGCGGTGCGGTCCGGGCCGCCGGACTCGCGGCCGAGCTCGTAGCCGAGGAACCCGACCCAGCCCAGCGCGAACCCGCACCCGACGACCGGCTCGGGCAGGCGGGGCGTGCGTCGGAGCAGGTCAGCCAGCACCGCGAAGGCCGGACGCCCCTCGGACCGGGCGGGCCCGAACCACCCCTGGGCGGGCGCGGCGACCGTCAGGTGCGCGCGACGGTCCTGGTGCCGGAACCGGGCGGCGAACGGCCCGTCCGTCCACGCCAGCACAGAGAAGCGCGCCCGGGGCCGAGCCGTGGCGGGGGCACCGTCCGGCAGGCCGGAGTCGAGCCACACCAGGTCGCCCGTGACCTGCGCCGCCAGGGCCGCGAGGTCGGGGACCGGGTCGAGTCGGCGGACCTCGACGCGGACGCCGGGGTCGGCGGTGGTCAGATCGCGGCGATCGTCCATGCGGCGGCGTGCGAGGCACCGGGCGCGAACACCACGAGGCCGCGGTCCTCGCCGTCGTTGAAGGCGTCGGGGGCGCACGTCATCGGCTCGACGGCGAGACCGGCGCGGTGGTACTCGGGGACGACGTGGTCGGCGGTGTGCACCTGCGCCCAGCCGCACTCCGGCCCGAAGGTCGCACGGACCCCGTGACCGTCCGCCGCCGTGACCGCGATGGTGGCGAGGCCGGCGGCGTCGCGGTCGAAGCCGGTGAAGGCGTGGTCGATGAACCGGTCGCCGATCAGCGTGGGCGTGCGCAGGTCGAACTCGTCGTGCACGGGGACCAGATCGGTCGGGATGAGCCGGTCCGGCGTCACCTCGAGCACCTGGGCGGCGGGGAGCGTCAGGGTCCAGTCGTCGACGGTGCCGGTACCCGCGACGAGGTACGGGTGCGGGCCGGTCCCCCACGGTGCGTCCTCGGCCCCGGTGTTCGTCCCGGTGATCGTGGTGTGCAGCCCCTCGGCGTCGAGCCGGTACTCCACGGTGACCTCGACGCGGTACGGGTAGCCCTGCTGCGCCTGGACGGTCGTGGCGAGCACCACGCGGTCGTCCGCCTGCTCCTGCACGCGGAAGTCCGTCCACGCGACGAGTCCGTGCAGGGCGTGGTGCCGTGCGGGCTCGGTGAGGGCCAGTTCGTGGTCGACGCCGCCGAACGAGTACTCGCCGTCGACGATCCGGTTCGGCCACGGGGCCAGGACGGCACCGCGGAAGACCGGACGGACCTCGTCGGCGTCGAACGGGACGACCAGGTCTCGGCCCTCGTGCCGCAGGGTCCGCAGTGTCGCTCCGACGGTGGCGATGTCGGCCGTGTACCCGGCGGAGGCGATCGTCAGCGGGGACCCGGACAGCGGCGCGTCGTTGCTCATGGGCTCAGCGTATCGGGCCACCGAGTCCCGCCGGGCGCAACGAAAAACCCCGCCGTTCCGAGGAACGACGGGGTTGAGGGTGGATCTGAGGGGACTCGAACCCCTGACCCCCTGCATGCCATGCAGGTGCGCTACCAGCTGCGCCACAGACCCAGATCGTGCTGCTTCCGTACCAACCGGTTCCCCGGAGGCACCATAGAAGCGTACACCATGCGAACGCCGGGCAACGAAATCGAAGCCGTCACCCGGGCGCGTCGCTGATCAGGCGGTGTGGTCCACCGGGAGCTCGAGCGGGATCGTCGGGCAGTCGGCCCAGAGACGCTCGAGCGAGTAGTACTGGCGGTCTTCGTCGTGGAAGACGTGCACGATGATCTCGCCGAAGTCGATGAGGACCCAGCGGCCCTCGGTACGGCCTTCGCGGCGGAGCGTCTTGGCACCGAGCTCGAGGAGGCGTTCCTCGACGGCATCGGCGATGGACTGCACGTTGCGCTCGTTCCGACCGGTTGCGAGCAGGAACACGTCCGTGAGCTGCAACGGCCCGGTCACGTCGAGAGCGACGAGGTCCTCGGCCTGCTTGGCGTCGGCCGCGAGTGCTGCGGCCTGCACGAGTTCCAGTGCGCGAGTGGAGGCGGTCACGGATTCCTTCCGGTCGTCGAACCGACGGACAGCCGGTTCGCTTGATGGGTCACGATCATAAGCCACCCCGCCGACAGCGGCCAGGCCAGGGTCGGCGGGGTGGTGGAGAACGGACGTCGAGGACGGCAGCGGTCAGCCGCCGAACGCGTGGGTGGTGAGCAGTGCGGTGATGATGACGCCGGCCGCGGCCAGCCCGACCGCGCCGACCGTCACACCGAGGATCAGCGGCGTGCGCGACTCCTTCGGTTTGGCCGCGGCGAGCACGACCTGACGGGTCGAGGTGTGGCTGGACACCGCGCGGCTGGCCCGCACCGGGCTGGCGTCGGTCTCGGGCTGCTCGTCCTGCTGCTCGAGCAGGCGGTCGACCTCGGCGCCGTCGATCGGCCGGTGCGACCCCGTCGACGACAGCGACGCCGGCAGGTCGATCGATCCGGTCAGGATCACCTCGCCCGTCGCGTTGAGGGCACCGGTGGGGTCGGCCAGCGCCGAGTTCGGCAGGATGATCGCGTTCGTGTTCGTCACCGCGACACGGCGGGTGCCCGTCTCGGCGTCGTGCACCTCGGAGTCGTTCGAGTCGTGCGCCTGCTGCGACCAGTGGCCGGCGGGCGGCGCGAAGGCCGTGGTCACCGGCTTCGGCTCGGTCGGACGCTGGAACGCCGCGGGGACCTTCGGGGCCTCGGTCGCGGGCTCGGGCAGCGGCACCTCGTTGGTGTCGTCGTCCTCGGCGTCGAGCGAGAGCGGGAACACCGCGGGGGTCGCTGCTGCGGCGTTCGTCGGGATCGGGACCGGCGTGACGGCGGGCTGCAACCCGGCAGCGGGAGCGTCGTCGGCAGACCGGGCCGGAGCGTCCTCGGACGACTCGTCCGCCGGTGCGACGTCGGTCGTCCCGTCCGCAGGGGCGTCGGACTCAGGGACGTCATCGGCCGGGGCGTCGGTCTCCGGCGCACCGGACTCGGCGACGTCGGACGCGTCGGGCTCGGTGACGTCGGCGGGCGGTGACCACGTCGACCGGTGACGGCGGGGCTCCTCGGCGTGCGCGGCGGCCTCGTCGAGGGGCTCGAGCGCGTCCGGGGACCCGTCGGCCTCGGTGGCCTGGGCGACCGCGGCCTGGTCGAGGACCGTCGGGGCAGCGGGCTGCTCGTCGTGCGCGGACTCGGCGTCCGGAGCGCTCTGCGGCGCAGCCGAGGGGTCGATCGTGTCCACCGACCCGAGGACGTCCTCGACGGTGCGGTCCGACGACTGGGGCGTGGGGTTCTGCAGCGGGACCGGCAGGACCGCCTGGCGCTCGGCGGCACGGAGCTGCCGGATCTGGCGACGGGTGAGCCCACCGCTACCGGGGACGATCTCGGTCGCGGAGGCCGGCGGGAAGGGCGGTACACCGGCCGCGGGTGCCGACACCGGGACGGACGGAGCAGACCCGGGGTCGGTCTGCGCCGATGCCGGCGCGGACGACTGGGCGGGGCCACCGGGGGCCGGGGCGACGTGCGACCCGGGGCGACGACGGGACTCGGCGGTCTCGGCGGCGGGTGCGGCGACGGTCGGGGGCGGCGTCGCGGGCTGCGAACCGGCCGCGGCGGCACGCTCCCGCTCGCGCGCCTGGCGCCGCGACAGGGGCGGCTGCGCGTCGGACGAACTCATGCAACGCTCCGATACAGATGGTGCTTGGAGATGTACTGGACGACACCGTCGGGAACCAAGTACCAGACGGGGAACCCCCGTCGAACCCGGTCACGGCAATCCGTCGAGGATATGGCCAGTGCAGGGACTTCGAGCAAGCTTACGTCCCGCTCGGGCAATCCGGTGAGGCTCAAGGCGTGTCCCGGACGCGTCACGGCCACGAAGTGCGCGACGTCCCAAAGACCATCATGGTCTTTCCAGTCGACGATCTGCTGAACGGCGTCTGCGCCCGAGATGAAGACGAGCTGGGCATCCGGTCGCTGTTCGTGCAGGTCCCGCAGGGTGTCGACGGTGTACGTCGGCCCCGGGCGGTCGATGTCCACGCGGCTGACGGTGAACATCGGGTTCGACGCGGTGGCGATCACGGTCATCAGGTACCGGTGCTCGGCGTCGGTGACGTCGGACTTCATGTACGGCTGTCCGGTGGGGACGAAGACGACCTCGTCGAGGTCGAACGCCCGCGCCACCTCGGACGCCGCGACCAGGTGCCCGTGGTGGATGGGGTCGAACGTGCCACCCATCACGCCGATGCGTGGCCGTCCGGTGGTCTCGAGCATCGAGTGGTCGGTCAGATCTTGGTGTGACCGAACTCGTCGACACCCGTCTCGTGGTGGCGGGTGGCCTCGAACTTCTGGGAGTGGCGGTAGGCCACGTCGCGGAAGCTCCAGGTCACGAAGCCGAGGAAGATGAAGAAGAGGGCGCCGACCATCGGGAACACGAACGCGGGCGCCCCGGAGGCGTGCTCAGCAGCTTCTGCGAGGAGGGTCATCGTTCGTGCTCCGTTCGGTCGGGGAAAGACGCCGTTCAGTCTAGCCGCGGATCTGCCCAGACCCGCGCACGATCCACTTCGTGCTCGTGAGCTCCGGCAGGCCCATCGGACCGCGCGCGTGCAGCTTCTGCGTCGAGATGCCGACCTCGGCCCCGAAACCGAACTCGCCGCCGTCGGTGAACCGGGTCGAGGCGTTCACCATCACGACGGCCGAGTCGACGGTCGCCAGGAACCGTTCGGCGGTGTCGACGTCGTTCGTGACGATCGACTCCGTGTGGTGCGTCGACCACCGGGCGATGTGCGCCATCGCCGCGTCGACGTCGGGCACGACACGGATCGACAGGTCGAGGTCCATCGACTCGGTCGCCCAGTCGTCGTCGGTGGCGCGGAGCACCCCGGGCACGATCGCCCGCGTGGCGTCGTCGCCGCGCAGCGTCACACCGGACGCCCGCAGCCGGTCGGCCAGCAGTGGCAGGAGCCGTTCGGCCGCGGCCTCGTGCACCAGGAGGGTCTCGAGGGCGTTGCACACGCTCGGCCGCTGCACCTTGCTGTTCAGGACGATGTCGACCGCACGCTGCTCCGGCGCGGAGGCGTCGAGGAACACGTGCACGACGCCCGCACCGGTCTCGATGACGGGCACCTGCGACTCGGTGACGACGGTCTGGATGAGTGCGGCGCTCCCCCGCGGGATCAGCACGTCGACCAGGCCCCGTGCGCGCATGAGCTCGGTGGCACCGGCGCGGCCGAACTCGTCGATGGTCTGCACCAGGTCGCGGGGCAGCCCCACCGACTCGACCGCGTCCTGGATCCGGGCGACGAGCACGGCGTTCGTGTGCTGGGCCGCCGACCCGCCACGGAGCACGACGGCGTTGCCCGACTTGAGCGCGAGCGAGGCGATGTCGACGGTGACGTTCGGGCGTGCCTCGTAGATGGCCCCGACGACACCGAACGGCACGCGCACCTGGGTGAGCTGGAGCCCGTTCGGCAGCTGCGACCCGCGAACGTGCTCCCCCACGGGGTCGGTGAGCCCGACGACGTGCTCGACCGCGGCAGCCAGGGCCTCGATCCGGACCGGGTCGAGCCGCAGCCGGTCGAGCAGCCCCGACGACAGGCCGCCGTCCTCACCCGCGACGAGGTCGTCGTGGTTGGCGCGGACGATCTCGTCCGTCGCTGCACGCACCGCCGAGGCGATCGCCGCGAGGGCCGCGTCCTTGACCGCGGTCGTGGCGGTCGCGAGCGCCGACGAGGCGGCGCGTGCCGCCACGAGCTTGTCGGTCAGGGTCGGGGCAGGCGCGATCGACGACATGGACCGATTGTAGGTCCGCCCCTCGGTTCGTGACGGGCGTGCCGGACGCTCGCCGTGCCTCCAGGCCCGGTCCACCCCGCCGACCGGTCACGACACGTCGTCCTGCGCCACGCGAGCGGTCGCAGGCCGTCGCTCCGCGACGCCCACACCGACGATCTCCGACCAGTCGGCGCCGTCCCGACAGCGAGTCGTGACCGCTCCGGGCGCGGTGCGGACTGCGTCAGCGACGCGGTGCGGCGTGGAACCAGGTACCGAGGTGTTCGCCGGCCAGCGCGCGGTCGACCAGCGCCGTGTCGGTCACGAGCACCGCGGTGCCCGCCTCGGCCGCGAGCCGCGCGGCGGCGACCTTGGTCCCCGCTCCCCCGGTGCCGACGCCGGCGGTGCCGATCGAGCCGAAGGTGACCCCGGCGAGCTCGTCGCCGAACGGCACCTCGTCGATGCGGGTGGCGCCGGGCTGCTCCGGGGGCGCCGTGTAGAGCGCCTCGACGTCGGAGAGCAGCACGAGGGCGTCAGCGCCGAGCAGCCGGGCCACCAGGGCCGCGAGCCGGTCGTTGTCGCCGAAGCGGATCTCGTGCGTGGCGACGGTGTCGTTCTCGTTCACGATCGGCAGCACGCGCAGGGCGAGCAACCGGTCGATGGCGCGCTGGGCGTTCACCCGGTGCGTGGGGTTCTGCAGGTCACCGGCGGTGAGCAGGATCTGCGCCGCGACGACACCGTGCCGGTCGAGTTCCTTCTGGTACCGGAACATCAGGACGTTCTGCCCGGTGGCAGCCGCCGCCTGCTGCGTGGCGAGGTCGTCCGGCCGACCCTCGAGCCCGAGGAACGGGAACCCGGTCGCGATCGCACCGGACGAGACGAGCACGACCTCGGTCCCACGGCCGTAAGCGGCAGCCAGGGCGTCCACCAGGGGGCCGATCTGGCCGGCGGCGTCACCGCTGACCGAGGACGAGCCGACCTTGACGACGATCCGCCGCGCACGCGGGATGTCCTCGCGCCGTGTGACGGGGCCGAGGTCGGTGCGGGCGGTCGTGTCGGTCATGCCGCGGTCAGTCCTTCTGGTCGCTGGTCTCGACCTGGTCGGCGTCGAACTGGTCGCCGGCGCCGAGCTGGTCGCTGGTCACCACCTCGTCGTCCACCCAGAGCCCGGAGACGCGCTCCTGCTCGAGCTCGGCACGGGCGGCCGCCTTGGCGTCCATCCGCTCGAAGTACTCCTCGCGCCGCTCGTTGCGGGTCGGACGCGCCGTCGCACCGATGCGGGCGTCGGTCCCACGGGCGCTCGTGATGAGCTCCGCGGTCGACGTGAGCGTGGGCTCCCAGTCGAAGACCATGCCGCCGTCGCCACCGATGACGACGGTGGAGCCGGCGACGGCTCCGGCCTTGAACAGGCCGTCCTCGACGCCGAGCTTCGCGAGCCGGTCGGCCAGGTAGCCGATCGCCTCTTCGTTGGTGAAGTCGGTCTGCTGGACCCAGCGCTCCGGCTTCGCGCCGCGGACGCGGTAGAAGCGGTGCTCCTCGCCGCCCTCGGCGCGCACGGTGAACGGCTTCTCGTTGACCGAGCGGGGGCGGAGCACGATGCGCTCCGGGACCGGCTCGGCCGCACGGGCGGCGCGGGCCTGCTCGACGATGTCGGCCAGGGCGAACGTCAGCTCGCGGAGCCCCTTGCGGGACGCCGTGGAGATCGGGAAGACGCGGTAGCCACGACCCTCGAGCTCGGCGGTGACGAACTCGGCGAGCTCCTGCGCCTCGGGCACGTCGATCTTGTTCAGGGCGATGAGCTGCGGGCGCTCGAGCAGCGGCACCTGGCCCTCGGGGACCGGGTAGCGCTCGAGCTCGCCGAGGATGACGTCGAGGTCGCTGATCGGGTCGCGGCCCGGGTCGAGCGTGGCGCAGTCGATGACGTGGAGCAGCGCCTCGCACCGCTCGACGTGTCGCAGGAACTCGAGACCCAGGCCCTTGCCCTCGGACGCGCCCTCGATCAGACCGGGGACGTCGGCGACGGTGAAGCGGGTGTCACCGGACTCGACCACGCCGAGGTTCGGGGTGAGGGTCGTGAACGGGTAGTCCGCGATCTTCGGCTTGGCGGCGGAGACGGCCGCGATCAGCGAGGACTTGCCGGCGCTCGGGAACCCGACGAGGGCCACGTCGGCGATGGTCTTCAGCTCGAGGCTGATGTCCCCCGCCCAGCCCTCGGTGCCGAGCAGCGCGAAGCCGGGGGCCTTGCGCTTCGTGGTGGAGAGCGCCGCGTTGCCGAGGCCGCCCTGTCCACCGGGGGCCACGACGACGCGCATGCCGGGCTCGGTGAGGTCGGCGATGACCTCGCCGGACTCGTCGTACACCACGGTGCCGACGGGCATCGGGAGTTCGAGGACCTCGCCGCTCACACCGCTGCGGTGGTCACCCATGCCGGGCTGCCCGTTCTTCGACGAGCGGTGCGGGGAACGGTGGTAGCCGAGCAGCGTCGTCACCTGCGGGTCGGCCACGAGCACGATGTCGCCGCCGTCACCGCCGTTGCCGCCGTCGGGCCCGGCGAGGGGCTTGAACTTCTCACGGCGGACCGACACGCAGCCGTTGCCGCCGTGCCCCGCGCTGAGGTGCAGGGTCACGCGGTCGACGAAGGTCGCCATGGGTCCACTCCAGGTGTTTCGTTGTGCCGACGGGGTCGTCGGCGGGAAAAGCGAAGGAGGGGCGGGCACTCGGCCCGCCCCTCCAGCTGCAGTCGTTCGAACGACTACGCGTTGACGATGTTGATGACCTTGCGGCCACCCTTGGTGCCGAACTCGACCGAACCGGACGAGAGGGCGAACAGCGTGTCGTCGCCACCGCGGCCGACGTTGGCGCCCGGGTGGAAGTGCGTGCCGCGCTGGCGGACGATGATCTCGCCGGCGTTGACGACCTCGCCACCGAAGCGCTTCACGCCGAGGCGCTGTGCGTTCGAGTCACGACCGTTGCGAGTGGAACTCGCACCCTTCTTGTGTGCCATGAGTTGACTCCCTTACGCGATCTTGGTGATCTTGACGCGGGTCAGCTCAGCGCGGAAACCCTGGCGCTTCTTGTACCCGGTCTTGTTCTTGAACTTCTGGATGATGACCTTGGGACCACGGAGGTCGTCGAGCACCTCGGCGGTGACGGTCACGTTCGCGAGCTCGGAAGCCGCCGACGTGATCTTGTCACCGTCCACGAGGAGCACGGGGGCGAGGTCGATGTTGCCCTTGTCGTCCGCCTTGGCACGGTCGATGGTCAGGATGGTGCCGACCTCGACCTTCTCCTGACGGCCGCCGGCGCGCACTACTGCGTAAACCACGTGGAAATCCTTACGTAACTCTGCTTGAGGGAAGTCTCGGGTGCCCACTTCTGCACGAGCGGCTCCCGGAAGGCCGGGCCCGATCGGCGACGCAGGCAGAACGGCCCGCTGACACCAGGGACCGAGAATACTCGATCACCCTGGGTCCGGTCAAACGGCGACACCCGTACGATTGCACGGTGACCGTGTTGATCGACCCACCGACGTGGCCCGCCCACGACACACTGTGGTCGCACCTCGTCAGTGATGAATCCTACGCGGAACTCCACGCGTTCGCTGCGCGGGCCGGTGTGCCGCGCCGTGCGTTCGACCACGACCACTACGACGTCCCGCTCTCGCGGTACGACGAACTGGTGGCCGCTGGCGCCTCGGCCGTGACCGGACGTGAGCTCGTCCTGCGGTTGATCCGCAGTGGGCTGCGCGTGGCGCAGCGGGACAAGCGCGGCCTCTGACCGCCAGTCCGGACGCCCGGGAGGCGCGGCGTGCGTCCGCGCCGCCCGGCGCCGCACACGGTGCGCCGCCGGCTCGCAGGGCCGCGCGAACGGTGCGAGGTTCCGGGTTCGGTGCGACGCGGAGACGGGCGCACCGAGTACGGAACCCCGCACGGCTCGAAGGGGGCGGCGGTGACGCGGCCGGGCCTCGCACCGTGCGAGGGGTCGCGAACGGGCTCAGCGGGGCGCTGGACCGCCCCAGGGGTTCGCCGGGGGCTGCTGCTGGTCTGGGCGCGGCCCGGCGCCGTACTGCCCGCCGTACTGGCCGTGGGGGTCGGGCTGCACACGCCCCTGCCCGTACGGTGCCGGCGGCTGCTGCTGTCCCTGCTGCGGTGCCTGCGGCTGGATCGTCGAGGGCGGGACCGCGTCGGCGGGTCGGACGGTGCCCGGCATCCCCGGAGTCGTCGACGAGCCACGTCCGCGGCGCGGCCGACCGAGCCAGAGCCAGGCCGCCGTGGCGGTGGCCAGGAGCATCACGGTGAACGGCAGACCGTTCTGCAGCGGCCGCGTGAGCACGTCGATGACGAGCTGGGAGCCGCCGGCGGTGGCCGCTCCGAACGAGCCGGTGAACACCCCGACGAGCATCAGGGCCACCGTGCCCGCGGCGCCGGCGAGGACCACGCGGAGCAGGAGCCTCGGCAGCGGGCTGCGGCGGTCGATCGGCGTCAGGAACGCCAGGGCCAGGAACGCGCCGACGTAGTACGGGAACGGAGCCACGAAGACCCCGGTCGTGAAGCTGCCGAGCAGGCTCGTGCCGGCGCCGTAGTGCCGGAACGGACTGACCACGAGCGAGGCGCCGAGCAGCCCGAAGAGCCCGGACACGAACTCGACGAGCACCAGGGCCACCACGGCGATGAGCGCACCGGCCGTGTTCGTCACCGAGGCGCCGGGCGCGAAGGCCCGGCGCGGGTCGGCCGGGGCACGGGGCGGCCGCGGCGGGGCGTACGGCGCACCGGCCCCGGGCTGACGCCCGTACTGCGGCACACCGCCCTGCCGCGGCGGCACCGGGCCGCCGGGCTGCTGGGCACCCGGGCCGGGCGGTGCGGGCTGGGACCAGCCCGCACCGTAGTACCCACGCTGCTGCTGCGGGTCGCCCGGGTTCGTCACGTCAGTTCCCCAGGATCACTGCGCCGTCGGAGCCGTCGGCGTCGTCGGTCGACTCCTCCGTCGGCGTGGCGGGAGCACTGATGCTCGGCGAGGAGACCCGGCGGGAGCGCGAGCGCCCCTGTCCGGGCTGCTTCGGCTCCGGGAGCGCCTGGAGCACCGAGTCGAGCAGGGACTCGGCGTCCGGGGCGACCGCGCGGGGCTCGCGCTTGGGCGCCGCGGCGATCGGGATGTCCAGGATCGCGACGGTGTTGTCGGTCGGCGTCACGGTGGCGCTCGAGCTCACGCGACGGCGGGCCGGGGCCTTCGCCTTCGGTGCGGCTGCGGGCTCGGTGACGGCCGGAGCAGCGACCTTCGGCGCGCGAGCTTCGGACTCGACGATCACGGCGGGCTCAGCGGTGACCGACGACCCCGGCGCGTCCGACTGCTCGGCGGCGGGTGCCTGCGGCGCATCGGTGGCCCGAGCGTCGGCAGCGGCCTGCTGGTCGCCGCTCTGCTGGTCTCCGGCGCGCTGGTCTCCGCTCTGCTGCTCTGCCCCGCGGCCGCCACGGCCACGGCGACGACGCTTCGAACCGGTCGGCTGCTCGCCACCCGTGCTGTCCGGGCCGGTCGACGCGTCGGCCGACGACGGTGCCGTGGCCTCCGTCGCGGTCACGGCAGCCGCTGCGGCCTCCTGCTCGTCGTGCGACAGGGTCGATGCGGCGATCCTCGACAGCGCGTTCTTCACGTCGTCGGTGATCTGGTGCGCCTGGCCGGAGGCACCGTTCGACTGCCCCGAGGAACCGGAGTTCCCCTTGCCGCCGTTGCCGTTGCCGTTGCCGTTGTCGGATCGGCCGTTCTCGTTGCCATTCCCGCCGCGGCCCTTGCGACGGCCCTTGCTCGGGCCCGGGTCGGCGTTGTTGTCGTTGATCTTCGCGTTGACCTCGTCGAGGGACTCGCGCAGGCCGACACCGATCTTCTTGCGGGTCATCTGCACGAGGCCGAGCGAGGTGATCTCGGCGACCTGGTGCTTCGTGCGGTCGCGGCTCAGGCACTCGACCAGGCGGCGGAGCACGAGGTCGCGGTTCTCCTCGAGCACCATGTCGATGAAGTCGACGACGATGATGCCGCCGATGTCGCGCAGGCGGAGCTGGCGGACGAGCTCCTCGGCGGCCTCGAGGTTGTTCTTCGTGACCGTCTCTTCGAGGTTGCCGCCGGAGCCGACGAACTTGCCCGTGTTGACGTCGACGACCGTCATGGCCTCGGTGCGGTCGATGACGAGCGAACCACCGGAGGGCAGCCAGACCTTGCGGTCGAGCGCCTTGTCGATCTGCTCGTTGAGGCGGAACTCCTCGAAGGAGTCCGGGCCCTCGTAGCGGACGACGCGGTCCTTGAGGTCCGGGGCGACGGCCGACAGGTACTCGTCGATGGTGCCGCCGGCGGCCTCGCCGTCGATGATCAGCTTCGTGAAGTCCTCGTTGAAGACGTCACGGACGATCTTGATGAGCAGGTCCGGCTCGGAGTGCAGCATCACCGGGGCGTGACCACCGGCGACCTTCTTCTGGATGGCCTCCCACTGGCTGGTCAGGCGCTGCACGTCGCGGGTGAGCTGCTCCTCGGTCGCGCCCTCGGCAGCGGTGCGCACGATGACGCCCGCGTGCTCCGGCAGGACCTCCTTCAGGATCTTCTTCAGTCGGGCACGCTCGGTGTCCGGCAGCTTGCGCGAGATCCCGTTCATCGAGCCGTTCGGCACGTAGACCAGGTAACGACCCGGCAGCGAGATCTGGCTGGTGAGGCGGGCACCCTTGTGGCCGACCGGGTCCTTCGTGACCTGCACGAGGACCTTGTCGCCCGGCTTGAGCGCTGCTTCGATGCGGCGACCGTGGTTGCCGGTCTCGACGGAGTTCCAGTCGACCTCACCGGCGTAGAGCACGGCGTTGCGGCCACGACCGATGTCGACGAACGCCGCCTCCATCGAGGGCAGGACGTTCTGCACCTTGCCGAGGTAGACGTTGCCGATGAGCGACACGTTCTCGGACTTGGTGATGTAGTGCTCGGCGAGGATGCCGTCCTCGAGCACGCCGATCTCGATCGTCGACGAGCTGGAGCGGACGATCATCTGGCGGTCGACGCTCTCGCGGCGGGCGAGGAACTCGTCCTCGCTGACCACCTGGCGGCGGCGTCCGGCGTCGCGGCCGTCACGACGGCGCTGCTTCTTCGCCTCGAGTCGGGTCGAGCCCTTGATGCGCTGCGGCTCGGTGATGAGCTCCGGCTCGCGGCGGCGCGGCTCCTGGTGGTCGCGCGGCTCGCGGGCCTCGCGGTCGGCGCTCGAACCACGGCGACGCGAGCGACGGCGCGAGCCGCCCTGGTCGTCGCGGTCGTCGCGGTCGCGGTCGAAGCGGTCCTCGCGGTCGTAGCGGTCGTCCTCGTCGCGGTCACGGTCGCGGTCGCGGTCACGATCGCGGTCGCGCTCGAACCGGGGCGCGCGCTGCGGCAGCTCCGGCAGCACCGGCGCGTGGAAGATCAGGCTGAGCGTGCTCGTGGCCTTCGGCACGAACGGCTCGTCGGCGGGTGCGGCGTCGTCGTTCGCCGCGGCCGTCGGTGCGGCGTCGGCCGGACGGGAGGCGCGGTCCGCGTCCGCCCCGTCGGTCGCGGTGGCCGACCGGTCGCCCGTCACGACCGGCAGGTCGCCGGTCAGCGTGCTCACGTCGTGCGGCTCGGCACCGCTGTCGGCGACGGCCTCGACCGCGACGGAGACCGCCCCGGTGTCGGTCGGCTCGACGGGCGACGCCGGCGATGCCGGGGAGTCGGGCGAGTCCGGCGAATCGGGAGAGTCCGGCGAACCGGCCGACGGGACGCTGGCCGCGGGACGGGCGTCAGCGCCGCCCGTCAGCGCGAGGGTCTCGTCGGCGTGGGGTGCCTGCTCGGCGCCCCCACGGGCCTCCTGGCCGGACGACCGGGCGCGGCGACCGCCGAACAGGCGGCTCCGGCGCTTCGGCGCGTTCTCGTCGTTGGTCGTGTTGTCGTTGTTCTGCTCCACCATGGACTGGTGCACTCCTCGGCCCCACTCGCACCCTTTCGGGTGGCGGGAATTCTGTGTCGTGGCGGGCGGCGTCGACGCCCCCGCGCTCGCTGTCTCGTGATCGGTCCGCGTCAACTTCTCGTTGCGTCCGCGCCCGTTCCGGTCCGGGCACCCGGCCCGTTCCGGCTCGGCATCGGAGTGACGCTGCCCGACCACAGTGCGCTCTCACCGCACCGGATCGTCCGGGTTCGGCCCGGTGGGGCGTCACTCGGAAAGCTCTCTTCGGTGTGCGGTTGGCCGCACGACCTCCAGGCATTATCGCATGCCGCACCCGGAAAGCACCGGAACCCGCATGCGATGATGACCGCGTGACCGCGTCTGCACCTGCCCCCCGTCGTCCGATCGCGATGGCGGTCTTCCTGCTCGTCACCGGGATCGTCGGCCTGTTCGGCTCGTTCCGGCTCGTCCTCGACGAGTTCACGAAGTACGAGAACCCGAAGGCCGTCCTGAGCTGTGACGTGAACCCGTTCATCAACTGCTCCGACGTGATGGCCAGCTGGCAGGGGCACCTGTTCGGGTTCCCGAACCCGCTGCTCGGCGTCATGGGGTTCGTCGCCCCGATCGCCGTCGCCGTGCTGCTGCTCGCCGGGTTCCGGAACGGTTCGCGCTGGTTCTGGATCGTCTTCAACGCCGGTGTCTTCCTGGCGTGGGTGTTCGTGACCTGGCTGTTCACGCAGACCGTCTTCGTCATCGGCGCCCTGTGCCCGTGGTGCATGCTCGTCTGGTCGATGACGATCCCGATGTTCTGGGTGTTCACGATCTGGAACACGGCCCAGGGTCGCTTCGGCGCCGGGGCGCAGCGTGTCGGGCGGTCGCTCCTGCCCTTCAGCTGGGCGTTCGTGCTGGCGAACTACCTGGTCATCATCGTCACGATCATCATCAAGTTCCCCGCGGTCCTCACCAGCTTCTGAGCCGCCCCCGCTGCCCCTACGCTCGGGATCGATGAGCGAGATCGAGAGCAGCAGGGCGCGCCGGGACGCCGCACGGGAACGTGCGCGAGCGGCACGGGCGGCAGAGCAGTCGCGCCGCCGTCGCCTCCGCACACTCGGCATCAGCGGGATCATCGTCGCGGGCCTCGCGGTGGTCGCGGTGGTCGTCCTGGTGCTCGCGAACTCCGTGCAGCCCGCCGGGCCGGGTCCGCGGAACACGGCGAGCGACGGCGTCCTGCTCACCGGGGCGCACGGCAGGATCGTGCCCGTCGAGACGCGAGCGGTGCCCGCCGGCGGGACCCCGACGCCGACCGAACAGGACGGCTCGAAGACCGCGATCACGATCTACGCGGACTACATGTGCCCGTACTGCAACCAGTTCGAGACGGCCCAGATGCCCCGGATCCGGCAGTGGGTCGAGGACGGCACCGCCACCCTCGAGCTGCACCCGCTCGGGCTGCTCGACCGCGTGTCGCTCGGATCGCGGTACTCCACCCGCTCGGCCGCGGCTGCCGCGTGCGTCGCGGACCACGACCCGGATGCGTTCCTGGCCTTCAACACCTCGCTCTACGACCACCAGCCGTCGGAGAGCACGCGCGGACTCACGAACGACGAGCTGGCGTCCCTCGCGCGCGAGGCCGGAGCGACGGACCCGGCCGTGACACCGTGCATCACCCGGCAGGACTTCGCCGGGTGGGTCGCGGACGCCACGAACCGGGCGATGAACGACCCGGTGCCGAACTCGTCGCTCGACGGGATCACGAGCACGCCGACGATCATCGTCGACGGCGAGCAGTACAACGCGGACGGTGCGGCGTCCCTCGCCGACGTCGACGCGTTCGCGGCCTTCGTCCGGGAGCACGGCAGGGCGTCCTAGCCTCCCCCCGCTCACGACGAACGGCCCCCGCTCCCGGATGGGAGCGAGGGCCGTCGGTCGTTCGGGGAGTGCTACTTCGCCGCGGCGTCGATCGCGGTGATGACGGTGCTCAGGTCGTCCAGGCGCTTGCCGTCGACGACGATCGTCGGCGTGCCGAAGCCCTGCGTGCCCGCGAGCGCCTCGTTCGTGGTGACGGCCTGCGTCGACTTCGTCACCCAGCCCTTGAACTGCTCGGACGACAGGCACTGGGACAGGTCCGAACCGGTCGCGCCGCCCGCCTTGACGAGCTTCGCGATCTCGGAGTTGGTCAGGCCCTTGGTGCCCTCGGCCGGCTGGTTCTCGAAGAACTGCGTCTGCACGTCGAGGAACTTGTCCGGCGCGTAGTTCGCCACGCACATGGCGGCGTTCGCGGCACGGCTGGCGTAGCGGGAGCCCGCGTAGCTGCGGTCGAGGATCGACACCGGCTGGATCGCCAGGGTCGCATCGCCCGACTTCACCTTGTCGAGGATCTGGTCGGAGTAGGCCGCCTCGAACTGCTTGCAGACCGGGCAGGCCCAGTCGACGTACTCGGTGACCGTCACGGCGCCGTCGCTGTTCGCCGTCGGGACCGGCGAGGCCGAGCCCGTCGCGGAGACGGCCGGCGTGGTCACCGGGGTGACCTTGCCGTCCTGGCCGGTGAACTGGATCGCGCCGGTGGCCATGTTCTTCGGCCCGGCTGCGGACACCACGGGCGCGTTGTTCACGTTCACCGCGACGATCGCGATGATCGCAGCGATCGCCAGGATGCCCAGGCCGATGCCGCCCTGCAGGAACCACTTGTTGCGGCGCTTGCGGCGCTTCTCGGCGTCGGCGCGCTGCCGTGCGACCTCTCGGGCGTGCTGACGCCGCTCGTTCTTGGTGGGTCGGTCGTTGTTCGTCACGTCGTCCCCGTCGCTCAGGCGAACCAGAGCGCGAGCTCGCGCGCGGCCGACTCGGGGCTGTCCGAACCGTGGACCAGGTTCTGCTGCACCTTGAGGCCCCAGTCGCGGCCGAGGTCACCACGGATGGTGCCGGGTGCGGCCGAGGTCGGGTCGGTGGTGCCGGCGAGCGAGCGGAAGCCCGCGATCGCACCGTTGCCGGCGACGCGCACGGCGACGACGGGACCGGACTGCATGAACTCGACGAGCGGCTCGAAGAACGGCTTGCCCTGGTGCTCCTCGTAGTGCGCGTCGAGCAGGTCACGCGGCGCGGTGAGCATCTTCAGGTCGACGAGCTCGTAGCCCTTCGCCTCGATCCGGCGGAGGATCTCACCGGTCAGCTGGCGGGCGACGCCGTCGGGCTTGACGAGGACGAGGGTCTCTTCGAAGTCGGACACGCAGTACTCCCTGTGTTCGGGGTCGAATGTGGTGGTCAGTCCTCGCCCATGGCCGCTCGGCGCGCGGCGTTCTGACGGTCCAGTTGACCGCCCTTGACGAAGCAGAAGACCCACAGCGCCAGGAACACCACGGCGACCGCGAACATGAACGGTTCGATGAACCCGGTGGCGAGGATGGCCGCCTGCAGCAGCCACCCGAACCATACACCGGCCCGGTTGCCCGTCAGACGTGAGGCAGCTGCGAGGACGATGATCGCGCCGATGCCCCCGCCGAAGGCCGCGGCGGGCGGCAGCGTGCCCTTGCCGAAGACGACGAGCATGGGGAAGAAGAACATGATCGCCTCGAGCACCAGCGTGATCGAGAGCAGGCTCTCCTGCGCCCCGCGTTCGCGACGCGGCTTCCGGGTGCGCGGTGCGCGGCCCGGCCGGGAGGCCCGTGGTGCGTCCGTCACTTCGCCTCGCCTTCGCGGTGCACGAGGTCCATGACCGCGCCCACCATCACGATGGAGCCCGCGACGAGCACGAGGGCGTCCTCGGCGTCCGCCTCGTCGGCCAGGCTGCGCGCTTCCTGCAGTGCGGACGCCAGGGACGGCTCGACGACGACGCGGTCCTCGCCGACCTCGTCGACGACGACCCGGGCGAACTCGTCCGCGTCGAGCGCACGCTCCCCCGGCGGCTGCGTCACGACGAACGTGGCGACGGTGTCCTTGAGCGCGCGGACGAACCCGCGGGCGTCCTTGTCGCCGAGGATCCCGACGACGCCGACGACGTGCTCGGACGGGAACGCGACCGGCAGCGCCTCGGCCAGGGCCTTCGCACCGTGCGGGTTGTGCGCGGCGTCGACGACGACGGTCGGGTCGGTCGCGATGGGCTGCAGGCGACCGGGGCTGGTCGTGCCGGCGATGCCCTCGGACAGGACGTCCTCGTCGAGGGCCTGGGCCCCGCGGCCGAGGAACGACTCGACCGCCGCGATCGCCACGGCGGCGTTCTCGGCCTGGTGCCGACCGAACAGCGGCAGGAACAGGTCGTCGTAGCGGCCGGCGATGCCCTGCACGGTGATGAGCTGTCCGCCCACGGCCGGGGTGACGTCGACGACGCTGAATCCCGTGCCTTCAACAGCCAGGGTGGACTCGGTGAGCTCGGCGGCACGCTCGAGTTCGGCGAGGGCCTCGGGGACCTGCCGGCTCGAGACCACGGCGGACGACGGCTTGACGATGCCCGACTTGGTGCGGGCGATCTCGGCCACCGTGGCACCGAGCTGCTTCGCGTGGTCGATGGCGATCGGCGTGAACACCGACACCTGGCTCTGCACGACGTTGGTGGAGTCCCACTCGCCGCCCATGCCGACCTCGATCACGGCGACGTCCACCGGCGCCTCGGCGAAGCACGCCAGGGCGAGCACGGTGAGCGCCTCGAAGAAGGTCAGCGGGAGTTCGCCCTTGTCCGCGAGCTCGCGGTCGGTGATCTCGAGCACCGGGGCGATGTCGTCCCAGTTCTCGACGAACCGGTCCGCCGCGATCGGCTGACCGTCGACCACGATGCGCTCCCGGATCGACACCAGGTGCGGGCTCGTCATCAGGCCGGTGCGCAGACCGTGGGCCCGGACGATGCTCTCGATGGTGCGCGCCGTCGACGTCTTGCCGTTCGTGCCCGTCACGTGGATCACCGGGTACGCCAGGTGCGGGTCGCCGAGCAGCTCGACGGCGCGGCGCGTGGCGGTCAGCCGGCGCTCGGGCGCCTGTTCGCCGATGCGGGCGTACAGGGCGGCCTCGACGCGGCGGACCTCGTCATCGTCACCGCCGTAGGGCACGGCATCGGTCGGAGCGTCGCCGGAGGGGCCGACCGGGATCCGGATGCCGTCCTCGTCGCGACCGTCGAACTCGTCGTGTCCGACGAACTCCTCGTTCGCCTCGTGGTCGTCGTACTGGTCGTGGTCACTCATGCGCGTGCTACCTCCACGGATACCTTCGCACCGTCACCGACGTCGGTGGTGGTGTCGTCCACCCCGAGGGGCACGATCTCGACGCTCGTCGCCAGGGTCTCCCCCGCGATGAGCTCCTGGTGCGCGCGGACCGCGCCGCCGGCCGTGTCGTCCACACGGAGGGTCAGGGCGATGCGGTCGCTGACGTCGAGGTCGGCGTCGCGGCGGGCCTGCTGGACGGCGCGGACGACGTCACGGGCGAGCCCCTCGGCCTCGAGCTCGGGCGTGGTCACGGTGTCGAGCACGACGAAGCCGCCCTCGTCGAGGAACGCCACGGCCACCGAGGCGTCGGCCACGGTGAGGTCGAGCGAGTACTCGCCCTCGATCAGGTCGACGCCACCGACGGTCACGCCGGAGTCGGTCGCGGTCCAGTCGCCCTTCTTGGCGGCCGGGATCACCTGCTGCACCTGCTTGCCGATGCGGGGGCCGGCGACGCGGGCGTTGACGGTGAGCTTCCGCTCGATGCCGTACTGCGCCAGCGACTCCTCGGCCTGGGCCTCGAGCACCACGCGCTTGACGTTGAGCTCGTCGCGCAGGATGTCGGCGAACGGTTCGACCGCGGCCGGGTCCGGCACCACCAGGGTCAGCGTGGCCAGGGGCAGGCGGACGCGCTTGCCGGTGGCCTTGCGGAGCGCCAGTCCCTTCGAGGCGACGTCGCGCACGCGGTCCATCGCGTCGACGAGGGCGTTGTCGGCGGGGAACTCGTCGGGGTCCGGGAAGTCCGTCAGGTGGACGCTGCGTCCGCCGGTCAGGCCCTTCCAGATCTCCTCGGTGACGAGCGGCGCGAGCGGGGCGGCGACCCGGGTCAGGGTCTCGAGCACGGTGTACAGCGTGTCGAACGCCGCACGGGTCTCGGCGCCGGCGTCCGCGTCGGCCCCGGTCCAGAACTTGTCGCGCGAGCGGCGGACGTACCAGTTCGTGAGCACGTCGGCGAAGTCGCGGACTGCCTGGGCCGCGAGCGGGGTGTCGAGCGCGTCGAGGTGTGTCCGGACGTCGGTGACGAGGACCCGGGTCTTCGCGAGCAGGTACCGGTCGAGCACGTCGGTCGAGTCGGTCCGGCGCTGGGCCCGGTACCCGTCGGGACCCGAGGCGTTCGCGTACAGGGTGAAGAAGTAGTACGTCGACCACAGCGGCAGCATGAACTCGCGGACGCCCTGGCGGATGCCCTCCTCGGTGACGACGAGGTTGCCGCCGCGGATCACCGACGAGGACATCAGGAACCAGCGCATGGCGTCGGCGCCGTCACGGTCGAAGACCTCGGAGACGTCCGGGTAGTTCCGGAGCGACTTCGACATCTTCTGGCCGTCCGAGCCGAGGACGATGCCGTGGCTGATGACGTTCTGGAACGCCGGCCGGTCGAACAGCGCGGTGGAGAGCACGTGCATGACGTAGAACCAGCCGCGCGTCTGCCCGATGTACTCGACGATGAAGTCGGCCGGGCTGTGCGACTCGAACCACGCAGCGTTCTCGAACGGGTAGTGCACCTGGGCGTACGGCATCGAGCCGGAGTCGAACCACACGTCGAACACGTCGGTGATCCGGCGCATCGTCGACCCGCCCGTGGGGTCGTCGGGGTTCGGCCGCGTCAGGTCGTCGATGAACGGCCGGTGCAGGTCCACTTCGCCCTCGGCGTTCACCGGCAGCCGACCGAAGTCGCGCTCGATGTCGGCGAGCGAGCCGTACACGTCGGTGCGCGGGTACTCGGGGTCGTCGGACTGCCACACCGGGATCGGCGTGCCGAAGTAGCGGTTGCGCGAGACCGACCAGTCGATGGCGTTGCCGACCCACTTGCCGAACTGGCCGTCCTTGACGTTGTCCGGCACCCAGTTGATGTCCTGGTTGAGCTGGCCCATGCGGTCGCGGAGCTCGGTGACGCGGACGAACCACGACGAGACGGCCTTGTAGATGAGGGGCTTCCGGCACCGCCAGCAGTGCGGGTAGCTGTGCTCGTAGGACGCCTGGCGGAGCAGTCGCCCGGCGTCGCGGACCGCCTTGGTCAGCGGCTTGTTCGCGTCCGACCAGAGCATGCCGGCGACCTCGCCGAACTGCGATGTGAAGACGCCGCCCTCGTCGAGGGACAGCACGACGGGGATGCCGGCGGCGGCGCAGACCTCCTGGTCGTCGGCACCGTAGGCCGGGGCCTGGTGCACGATGCCGGTGCCCTCACCGGTCTCGACGTACTCGGCGACCAGGATCCGCCATGCGTTCTCGTAGCCCTCGGCGTCGGCGAGGAAGTCGAACAGACGCTCGTACTCGACGCCGTCGAGCTCGGCGCCCGTCAGCGTGCGCGCGACGGCGGCGAGCGCCTCGTCCCCCGAGGCGTAGCCGAGCTCCTTCGCGTGCGCGGCCACGGTGTCCGACGCGAGGAGGTAGGAGACGGAACCGGCGTCGGCACCGTCAGCCGCGCCTCCAGGCCCTGCCGGGACGACCGCGTACGCGATCTCCGGACCGACCGCGAGGGCGGCGTTCGTCGGGAGGGTCCAGGGGGTCGTCGTCCAGGCGAGCGCGCGCACACCGGTCAGGTCGAGCGCGGAAGCGCGGTCGCCGTGCAGCGGGAACGAGACGGTGACGGACTGGTCCTGGCGCATCTTGTAGACGTCGTCGTCCATGCGCAGCTCGTGGTTGGACAGCGGTGTCTGGTCGTTCCAGCAGTACGGCAGGACCCGGAAGCCCTCGTACGCGAGGCCCTTGTCCCAGAGCTGCTTCCACGCCCAGAGCACGCTCTCCATGAAGGTGACGTCGAGGGTCTTGTAGTCGTCCTCGAAGTCGACCCAGCGCGCTTGACGGGTGACGTACTCCTGCCACTCGTCGGTGTACTGCAGCACGGACTTCTTGGCGGCGGCGTTGAAGACGTCGATGCCCATGGCGTCGATCTCGTGCTTCTCGGTGATGCCGAGCTGCCGCATCGCCTCGAGCTCGGCGGGCAGGCCGTGGGTGTCCCAGCCGAAGCGGCGGTGCACCTGCTTGCCGCGCATGGTCTGGTAGCGCGGGAAGACGTCCTTGGCGTAGCCGGTCAGCAGGTGCCCGTAGTGCGGCAGGCCGTTGGCGAAGGGCGGGCCGTCGTAGAAGGTCCACTCCGGGCAGCCCTGTCGCGCGTCGATGGACGCCTGGAACGTGTCGTCGCGCTTCCAGAAGGCGAGGATGCCCCGCTCGACGGCGGGGAAGCTCGGCGAGGGGACGACGCCATCGGCATCGGCGTTCAACGGGTACGGCACCGGGACTCCTTGTGGGTTCGCTCGATCTCCACGAGGACGGAAACAGGTTCCGCGGTACCACCTCGTTTGCCGCCCAACGTGCGCTGTGCGACCACTCTGTGTCGGGGATGGTGACGGTCCCGAACCCGCCCGGTTCTACTGACGGAGCCGCTGGTGCGCTCCGCGTTCTTCCGGAAGCTCCCCGGTGATGGCCGGATCGACGCTCGTGGAACACGACTTTACCGGACGGGAGCATGCTTGAGTGATGCCCGCAGAAGAACGCCCCGAGTCACTCGTCACCGTCCTGATCGCGTTCGGGGCGAACCTGCTCGTCGCGATCGCGAAGACGATCGCCTCGCTCGTCTCGGGCTCGGCCTCGATGGTGGCCGAGGCGGCGCACTCGTGGGCGGACACCGGCAACGAGGTGTTCCTGCTCGTCGCGGAACGACGGGGCGGCAAGAAGCGGGACACCGCGCACCCGCTCGGGTACGGACGCGAGACGTACATCTGGTCGATGTTCGCCGCGTTCGGCCTGTTCACGGCCGGTGCGATCGTCTCGATCTACCACGGCATCTCGGAGTTCGGGGACACCGGGCCGGCCGAGGACGTCGTGCTCAACTACGTCGTGCTCGGGGTCGCGTTCCTGCTCGAGGGCACGAGCTTCCTGCAGGCGTACCGGCAGGCGCACGGCGCCGCGACGAAGCGCAAGGTCCCGGTGCTGCGGCACGTGCTGCAGTCGTCGAACCCGACGCTCCGTGCGGTGTTCGCCGAGGACGCGGCGGCGCTGATCGGCCTGGTCGTGGCGTTCCTCGGGGTGTTCCTGCACCAGGTCACCGGGCTGGCGGTCTTCGACGCGCTCGGCTCCATCGCGATCGGTGTGCTGCTCGGGGTCGTCGCGATCGTCCTGATCGACCGCAACCGCCGGTTCCTGCTCGGCGAGAGCACGTCGCCCGAGCTCGAGAACGCGGTGCTCGTCGAGCTGCTGGGCCGGTCGCAGGTCGAGCGGGTCACCTACCTGCACCTGGAGTTCGTGGGGCCGTCGCGGGTGTACCTCGTCGCGGCCGTCGACCTGACGGGCAACGAGACCGAGGAGCACGTGGCGGTGCGGTTGCGTGACGTGGAGCAGTCGCTCGAGGACAGCCCGTACATCGAGGAGGCCGTCCTCACCCTGAGCTACCCGGGCGACGAGTCGCTGGTGCCGACCGACGGCGACGTGCCCGAGGTCGTGCGGGACGGGACGGCTTCGGACGTGGCGTCCGGTGGCGCGGGGACCCTGCGCACGGAGTGAGCGTCGACTGGGCGGGTGGCCGGCGGCGGAGTTCGTGCCGCAAGACGCTGGCGCGTCAGCGGGCGTCGAGGCCCGCGACCACCGGGGTGAGCGCTGCCGCGACGTACTCGACGAGCGCACGGCGGCCGACCCCGTCGGTGACCCACACGCCGAACGCCGCGGCGGCGGCACCGAGCATCGCGCCGGACACCGTCTGCGGCCAGAGCGAGCGCGGCTGCTCCCCCGTGCGGCCCGCGACGAAGGCGGCGACGGCCTCGTGCTGCGCCGTCACCCGGACCGCGACGCCCGCCACCAGCTCGGGCCCGATGCCCATGACCTCGGCCTGTGCGACGGCCCACGGCACCCGCTCGGGGTCGTGGGCACGGGCTGCCGCGAGGAGCGCCTGCTCGACGGCCCGGACGACGCTCGGCTCGGTCGAGGCGGCGAGGTACCCGGGCAGTCCGGCGACGGCGGCGTCGAGTTCGAGCCACATCACGTCGGCCTTCGCCGGGAAGTAGTTGAAGAACGTCGCACGGCTGACCCCGGCGCGGGCGGCGATCTGGTCGACCGTGGTGCGTCCGTACCCCTGCTCGAGGAAGAGCTCGGCGGCGGCGTCCGCGAGCACCTCGGCGCTCGAGCGTCGGGGTCGGCCACCGCGGCGGATCGGTTCGTCCATGGGCCCCAGTAAACCGCTAGACTCATTCAGCCATGATCTTGGACTCAGTACAGAAAACCCTCACCGCCGTCGCGGGCGCCTCGGCGGTCCTGCTCGTCCTGGCTGCCTGCAGCGGACCGGGCACGAGCACCGGGAGCAGCACCCCGGTCGCGGGCGGCACGCTCACCTACGCCTCCGGCGACGCCGAACCGACCTGCCTCGACCCGCACGTCGGCGGCAACTACCCGCAGGCACTCCTGGCGACGCAGTACATCGAGGAGCTCGTCGGGCTCGAGGACGGCAAGCCCACGCCGGAACTCGCGACGAAGTGGACCACGAGCGACGACGGGAAGACCCTGACGTTCACCCTGCGCGACGACGTCTCCTTCACCGACGGCACCCCGCTCGACGCCGCCGCGGTCGTGGCGAACATCGAGCACGTGCAGGACCCGGCCACCGCCTCGAGCACCGGCTACCTGGCGCTGCAGTCCATCACGAAGGCGACCGCCACCGACGAGCACACCGTCACGCTGACGCTGAGCCGGCCGGACAGCGCGCTGCTCGAGTCCTTCTCGCAGCCCTGGGTGGGCATGGAGTCCCCGAAGGCGCTCGAACGGAAGCAGGCGACGAACTGCGAGTCCCCCGTCGGCACCGGCCCCTTCGAGGTCACCGGTTGGAAGCACGGCGACCGCGTCACCCTGACGAAGAACACCGACTACTGGGGCGCGACGAAGCCGCGCCTGTCCGGCATCACGTGGCGGTTCCTGCCGGACTCGACCTCGCGCTACGCCGCACTGCAGTCCGGTCAGGTCGACGTGATCGACAACGCCCAGCCCGACCAGCTCAAGGCCGCGTCGGCGAAGGGCGCCATCCGCGACCTCGACGCCCCGCGCCCCGGCGCCTCGAACCGGCTCGAGCTGAACTCCGGCCACGGGGTCTTCCGCGACGAAGCCGTGCGCCAGGCCTTCATCGCCGGTGCCGAGATCGACCCCGGCCTGCAGTCGCTGTTCCTCGGCACCGCGAAGCGCTCGTACTCGGTGCTCTCGAGCGCTGAGCCGCTCGCGTACTCCGAGAAGAGCCGGTTCGACTACTCCCCGACCAAGGCGAAGCAGCTGCTCGACGACGCCGGGTGGAAGGTCGGGTCGGACGGCATCCGCGAGAAGGACGGCCAGCAGCTCACCGTGACGTTCCCCGTCTCGACGAACCAGTCGGTGCCGGCCGAGCGCAGCCTGTTCCAGCAGATCCAGGCGTCCGAGAAGGCCGTCGGGTTCAAGGTCGTGCTCGACGAACTCGACCTGTCCAGCTGGTACGCCGCCCTCGCCGCGAACGAGTACGACGTCGTCAGCGCCCCGTACACGAAGGTCGGCCCCGACGTCCTGCGCATCCTGTACGACAGCGCGAGCATCGAACCCGCACCATCCGGCTACTTCGCGAACCTGGCCCAGCTCGACGACCCCGCCGTCGACCGGCTGCTCGAGCAGGCCGCCCGCACCTCGGACGCCGACGAGCGCGCCGACCTGTACGAGCAGGCCCAGAAGGCGATCCTGGCGAGCGACACCGTGCTCCCCCTGTACGACCAGCAGAACCACTTCCTGGTGCGCTCGGCCGTGCACGGCATCCGGACCACCCCGGTCTCGACGCCCTGGTTCGGCACCGCCTGGATCGACCGCTGACACGGATGCGGTGGGTCTGGTGGGCCCTCCGGCGGCTCGCCGGGGGCATCGGCGTGCTCTGGGCCGTCGCGACGATCGTCTTCGTCGCGATCCGGCTCATCCCCGGTGACCCGGCGCTCGCGATCCTGGGCGGACCGGGGTCGCAGGCCTCGGCCGAGGCCGTCGCCCAGGTCCGCCACGAGTACGGCCTCGACCAGCCGGTCCTGGTGCAGTACGCGGTGTTCCTCGGCCGCCTGGCGACCGGGCAGCTCGGCGACTCGTACGCCTTCCGCACCCCGGTCGCGACGCTCCTCGCCCAGCAGCTGCCCGTCACGCTGACGCTCGCGGTCACCGGCCTCGTCGTCGCCTGGGTGCTGGCGATCGTCGCCGCGTGGGCCTCGACGCAGCGCGGCCGGATCGCTGCCGGGCTCACCAGCGCCCTGAGCGTCACCGCGAGCGTGATGCCGCACTTCTGGCTCGGCAGCGTGCTCATCGTGGTGTTCGCCACGTCCCTGGGGTGGGTGCCGGCGGTCAGTGACGGCACCGCTCGCGGCTGGGTGCTCCCGGTGCTGACCGTGGCCGTGCCGGTCGCCGGGTACCTGGCCGAGACCGTGCGCGACGGCGTGGTCGACGCGCAGCGCTCCGCCTTCGCACTCGCCGCCCGGGGTCGGGGCGAGACCCGCCTCGGCCTGTTCGGACGGCACCTGCTCCGGCACGCCGCCCTGCCCGGGATCGCGCTGTCCGCGTGGGCCTTCGGGTCGCTCGTCTCCGGAGCGGTGGTCGTCGAGTCCGTGTTCGCCCTGCCCGGCATCGGCCGTGCCCTGGTCACCGCCGTCACCCAGCGGGACATGCCGCTCGTCGCCGGCATCGCGATGGTGTCGGCGGCCGCGTACGTGGTTGTGCTCGCCGTGGCCGACCTGGTCGAGCGTGCCGTCGACCCGCGCAGCACCGCACGGAACGCGGCCCTGCGCCCCGGTGGTGCGCAACGCCGTGGGCCCGGCCGTCCGGCGGGCGCGCGGTGAGCGGGATCGCCGACCCGGGCCTCCAAACCGGAGCGCCCGGCCACCAGACCGCCGCCGGCACCGAGCGCGTCCGTGGGGGGACGCTCGGCGCCGGCGGCATCGCCGCGGGGGTGGTCGTCCTGGTTGCCGTGGTGGCGGCGGCGTGGCCCGCCCTGCTCGGCGGCGGGGACCCGCTCGCGGTGCACCCCGCAGATGCCCTGGCCGCGCCGAGCGGCGCGCACCCGTTCGGCACCGACGAGTCCGGACGCGACGTCCTGGCGCGGGTGGTCGCAGGGACCCGGGCATCGCTCGTCGTCGGCGTCGCCGCGACCCTGATCGGCGGCGGCGTGGGCGTCCTGCTCGGCGTCGTCGCCGGTCTCGGTGCTGGGGCCGGACGACCCGGACGACTGCTCGACGCCGTCATCGGCCGCGTCACCGAGGTCGCGTTCGCCCTGCCGCTGCTGCTCGTCGCCCTCGTCGTCATCGCCGTGACCGGTCCGGGTCCGGTGCCGGCGGTGCTCGCGGTCGGGTTCGCGACCGCTCCCGGCTACGCCCGGATCGTGCGCGGCCTGGTCCGGGCCGCCCGGAGTTCGCAGGTGGTCGAGACGGCGGTGCTGCTCGGCCGCTCCCCCGCCCGCACCGTGGTCCGGCACGTGCTGCCGACGGCGCTCTGGCCCGTCGTCGCCGTCGCCACGCTCGGGGTCGGGCAGGCGGTCGTGTGGGCCTCGGCGCTGAGTTACCTCGGCGTCGGCACGCCCCCGCCCGCGCCGGAGTGGGGCGCGATGCTCGCCGACGGCCGCACCTACCTGCAGACCGCGCCGTGGATGAGCACCTTCCCCGGACTCGCGATCGTGGTGCTCGCGACCGCCGTCACCGTGCTCGGCCGGGCGATCCGACGGACCGGGGCCGCGCGGTGAGCGCCGTCCTCGACGTCCGCGGGCTCACCGTCGCCATCGGCGGCACCCCGATCGTGCACGGTGTCGACCTGCGCGTCGACGCCGGCGAGTGCGTCGCCCTGGTCGGGGCGTCCGGCTCCGGCAAGACCGTCACCGCCCGCGCCGTGCTCGGCCTGTCCGCGCCCGACGCCGCCGTGCACGCCGACGTGTTCGCGGTCGACGGCGTCGACGTGGGCGGGTACACGGACCGGCGGTGGCGCCGGCTGCGGGGATCACGGGTCGGCTACGTCGGCCAGGAGGCCCTGGGCGCGTTGGACCCGCTGCGCCCCGTCGGGCGCGAGGTCGCCGACAGCCTCCGCCTGCACACCGAGATGTGTGCGGCCGAGCGCGTGGACGCCGTGCGCGACGCCCTGGCCGCGGTGGGCCTCGACCCGGACATCGCGACCGACGGCCGGCTCGCCGGGACCCTGTCGGGCGGGATGCGACAGCGGGCCCTCATCGCCGCGGCCACCGTCGGGTCTCCCGCGCTGCTGGTCGCCGACGAACCGACGACGGCGCTCGACGCCGGGGTCGCCGTCACCGTGATGGAACAGCTGCGGGCCGCGCAGACACGGGGCGCCGGACTGCTCGTCATCACGCACGACCTGGGGCTCGTCGCGGGGTGGGCCGACCGGGTCGCCGTCGTGCACGAGGGCCGCATCGTCGAGCAGGGTGCGGTCGCCGAGGTCTTCGCGGCGCCGCAGCACCCCGCGACCCGGGCGCTGGTGCGCGCGGCCGGCGCTGCCGCGGCGGCGCCCGCTGTGGTTCGGTGCGAGGTTCCGGATGCCGTGCGAGGCGTCGAGGCTCGCACGGCATCCGGATCCTCGCACGGTTCGGAACCGACCTCGCACGGTGCGAGGGACGTGCTCGCGGCGCAGGGGCTCTCACGCGGCTACGACGGGGTGCTCGCGGTCGACGACGTGTCGTTCGGGCTCGAACGTGGCCGGGTGCTCGGGGTGATCGGCGCCTCGGGCTCGGGCAAGACGACGCTCGCGCGGATGCTCCTCGGGCTCGAGGCACCCGACGCCGGTACGGTCACGCTCGACGACGAACAATGGGTCCCGCTGCCCGAACGCGAGCGACGCCCTCGACGGCACCGGCTCGCGGCCGTCGTGCAGGACCCCGGCGCGACGTTCGACGAACGGTGGAACGTCGAGCGGGTCCTCGCCGACGCGTTCTCGCGCGGTGACGAACGGCGGGCACGCGGTGCGCTCGGCGACCGGGTCGACGCGGCACTGCGGCAGGTCGACCTCGACCCCGTGCTGCGGTCCCGCTCCCCCCGCACCCTGTCCGGCGGGCAACGACAGCGGCTCGCGATCGCCCGTGCGCTGGCGACCGACCCCGAGGTGATCGTGCTCGACGAGCCGGTGACCGCCCTCGACGCCACGGTGCAGGACGCCGTGCTGCGGCTGCTCGAACGGCTCCGCGACGAGACCGGCGTGGCGATGGTGTTCGTGTCGCACGACCTCCGGGCGGTCCGGCGGATGGCCGACGACGTCCTCGTGGTGCACCGCGGCGCGATCGTCGAGCACGGCCCCGCCGCCGAGGTCTTCGCGCGCCCGGCGCACCCGGTGACCGCGCGGCTGCTGCACGCCGCGGAGCGGCTGACAGCGGGCCCCGCCGCGGGGACCGCAGCCGGCCTCGCGGGCTGAGCGACACTCCACGCGCGCTCGCACCCGTGGACTGTCGCTGCGCGCGTGACGTCACCGACGGCCCTGAACGGCCAGGAGGCCCGGGGCGCGTTCCGAGACGGAACGTGCACCGGGCCTCCTGGCCGGGTTGCCGCGGGGCGGCCCCGTGGTCAGGAACCGGAGGGTTCCTTCTGGGCGGCGTCGGCCGAGATGATCGGGATCTCGCTCGTCGAGAAGTCCTTCGCCCAGTCGGACTGTGCGAGCTCCGAGGTCGGGTCGTTGTAGTCCTCGATGACGCCGGCGATCTCGTCCTCGGAGCCGACCGTCGGGCCGGAACCCATGAGCGGGCTCGCGGCGGTCTCCTTGGTGAAGTACACCGCGACCAGGCCGATCACGGCGGCGAGCATCAGGTAGAACGCGGGGATGTCCTCGGCCCAGCCGTACCCGGCGTCCTTCGCGGCGTTGATGAGCGCGGCGGTCGCGAGCGGGGTGGTCCCGCCGAAGAGCGACACCGACACGTTGAACGCGATCGCCAGGGCGCCGTAGCGGATGATCGTCGGGAACAGCGCGGGCAGCGTCGACGGCATGGTCGAGGTGAACGTGACGAGCACGACGCCGAGGATCAGCAGGCCGGCGAAGACGCCGACACCGGTGCCGGTCTGGACCAGCTTGAGGGCCGGCCAGGACAGCAGGATGAAGCCGATGCAACCGGCGGCGAGCACCGGACGGCGCCCGAACTTGTCGGAAAGTCGCCCACCGAAGGTGATGACGACCATCATGAGCAGCATCACGATGACGATGAGGATCAGGCCGAACGTGGCGTTCTGGCCGAGGTTCTGCTCGAGGTAGGTCGGCATGTACGACAGCAGCATGTAGTCGGTCACGTTGAAGACCAGGACCAGGCCGATGCAGATGATGAGCGAGCGCCAGTTCTCGGCGAAGAGCTTGAGGAACGGGGTCTTCTGGCCCTCGCGCTCGGCGGCCTGCTCCTGCTGCTTCTGGAACGCCGGGGTCTCCTCGAGCTTGAGGCGCAGGTAGAGGCCGATCAGGCCGAGGGGGCCCGCGACGATGAACGGGATGCGCCAGCCCCAGCTGAGCAGGGCGTCCTCGGACAGGCCGAACTGCAGGCCGGTGACGATCGAGGCGCCGAGCACGTAGCCGGCGAGGGTGCCGAACTCGAGCCACGAGCCCATGAAGCCGCGGCGCTTGTCGGGCGAGTACTCGGCGATGAAGGTCGCGGCGCCGCCGTACTCACCACCGGTCGAGAAGCCCTGCACGAAACGGGCGACGAGCAGCAGGACCGGAGCCCAGAAGCCGATCGTGTCGTACGACGGGATCAGGCCGATCATGAGCGTGCCGGCGGCCATCAGGATCATCGTCAGCGCGAGGACCTTCTGGCGGCCGATCTTGTCGCCGATCGGGCCGAACACGGCACCGCCGATCGGGCGCACGATGAACGCTGCGGCGAAGAAGCCGAACGTGGCGACGATGTTCGCGGCCGGGTCGCCCTGCGGCAGGAACACCTGCGAGATGGTGACCGTCAGGTACGCGAAGATGCCGAAGTCGAACCACTCCATCGCGTTGCCGAGCGCGGCAGCCGCGACGGCACGCTTGAGCAGCGACTCCTCGACGACGGTGACGTCGTCCTTCGTCAGATTGCGACGAGCGCGCTTCGCGGCGCCCTTCGTGCGCAACGGCCGATCGCCGTGCGGGTGGGGTGCGTTGTTCGGTGCCAAGTCGTTCCTCCGGGGTGCGGTGCTTCCTTCGGGCGTCCGGCGGACGGCGACGTTGCAGCTCCTGCGAACTCCGCGCTCGCCGGACAAACTCCGACAGACTACCAGGCTCCTGGCGTGTCCGACAGTTCGGTGTGCTAGGCGCGGCCCATGGTGCGCGGTTGCTCGGCTGCGCTCGCGTGCGCGGCCGCTACGATTGGGGGCACCGCGCGTCAGGCGCGGAACACTCAGGCACCTCATCACGGACTCGGTGCCGCACACACGTACGGAAGGCACACCCATGACCAAGCCCATGCCCGAGAAGCCGAGCGTCGACGGACTGGAGCAGGTCTGGGGGCCGGTCTGGGAACAGGACGGCACCTACCGCTTCGACCGCGAGGCCGCCGGTCACCGCGACGCCGTCTGGTCGATCGACACCCCGCCGCCCACCGCCTCCGGCTCGCTGCACATCGGGCACGTGTTCTCGTACACGCACACCGACCTCAAGGCCCGGTTCGAGCGCATGCGCGGCAAGCACGTCTTCTACCCGATGGGCTGGGACGACAACGGTCTGCCCACCGAGCGCCGTGTGCAGAACTACTACGGCGTCCGCTGCGACCCGACCCTGCCGTACGACCCCGACTTCACGCCGCCGTTCGAGGGCGGGGACGGCAAGTCCTCGAAGGCCGCCGACCAGCTGCCCGTGTCGCGCCGCAACTTCATCGAGCTGTGCGAGCGCCTGACCGTGCAGGACGAGCAGCAGTTCGAGGAGCTCTTCCGCACCCTCGGCCTGTCGGTCGACTGGACCCAGTCGTACCGCACCATCGACGACACCTCGCGGGCCAGCGCCCAGCGCGCGTTCCTGCGCAACCTCGAGCGCGGCGAGGCCTACCAGGCCGACGCCCCGACCCTGTGGGACGTCACGTTCCGCACCGCGGTCGCGCAGGCCGAGCTCGAGGACAAGGAGATGCCCGGCGCGTACCACGGCATCGCCTTCCACCGCACCGACGGCGGCGACGACGTCGTCATCCAGACCACCCGCCCCGAGCTCCTGCCGGCCTGCGTCGCCCTGGTCGCCCACCCGGACGACGAGCGGTTCCAGGACCTCTTCGGCACCACGGTCCGCTCCCCCCTGTTCGACGTCGAGGTCCCGGTGCTCGCACACCACCTGGCGCAGAAGGACAAGGGCGCCGGCATCGCGATGGTCTGCACCTTCGGTGACACCACCGACGTCGTGTGGTGGCGCGAGCTGCAGCTGCCGAACCGCGCGATCATCGGCTTCGACGGCCGCGTGCGCTCGGACGAGCCCGCCTGGATCGAGTCCACGACGGGCCGGGAGCTCTACGCCGAGATGGCCGGCAAGACCGTGTTCTCGGCCAAGAAGGTCGTCGTCGACGCGCTGACCGAGTCCGGCGAGCTGATCGGTGACGTCAAGACCATCCAGCACCCGGTGAAGTTCTTCGAGAAGGGCGACAAGCCCCTCGAGATCGTGTCGACCCGCCAGTGGTACATCGTCAACGGGGCGCGCGACGAGCAGCTGAAGAGCACGCTCCGCCAGCGCGGCGAGGAGATCGCGTTCCACCCGGACTTCATGCGCGTCCGTTACGACAACTGGGTCGGTGGCCTGTCCGGCGACTGGCTCATCTCGCGCCAGCGCTTCTTCGGCGTGCCGCTGCCCGTCTGGTACCCGCTCGACGCCGACGGCAACCCGGTGTTCGACCAGCCGATCGTCCCGACCGAGGCGCAGCTGCCGGTCGACCCGGCCTCCGAGCCCGCCCCCGGCTTCACCGAGGACCAGCGCGGCGTGCCCGGCGGATTCCAGGGCGAGCTCGACGTGATGGACACCTGGGCCACCTCGTCGCTCACGCCGCAGCTCGCGGGCAAGTGGGAGACCGACCCGGCGCTCTACGACCTGGTGTACCCGTACGACGTCCGCCCGCAGGCGCAGGACATCATCCGCACCTGGCTGTTCACGACCGTGCTGCGCAGCCAGCTCGAGGCCGACGTGGTGCCGTGGAAGCACGCCTCGATCTCCGGCTTCATCGTCGACCCCGACCGCAAGAAGATGTCGAAGTCGAAGGGCAACGTCGTCACGCCGCTGTCCATCCTCGAGCAGCACGGCGCCGACGCGGTCCGCTACTGGGCGGCCTCGTCCAAGCTCGGCACGGACGCGGCGTTCGACCCGCAGAACCCGAAGCAGATCAAGGTCGGCCGTCGTCTGGCGATCAAGGTGCTCAACGCGGCGAAGTTCGTCTACGGCTTCCCGCTGCCCGAGGGCGCCACGAGCGTCACCGAGGCGCTCGACGTCGACATGCTCGCCGAGCTCGGCGCCGTCGTCGAGCAGGCCACCGCGGCGTTCGACGGGTTCGACCACGCCCGGGCCCTCGAGATCACCGAGCGCTTCTTCTGGACGTTCTGCGACGACTACCTCGAGCTCGTGAAGGAGCGTGCCTACGGCACCGCGTCCGACGCGACGCACGAGACGCAGGCGAGCGCGGTCCTGGCGCTGCGCGGCGCGATCGACGTGCTGCTCCGACTGCTGGCACCGTTCCTCCCGTACGCGACGGAAGAGGTGTGGGCCTGGACCCACGACACCAGCGTGCACCGGGCCTCCTGGCCGACCGCGGCCGACCTGCCCACCGACGCGGCCCCCACCGGGCTGCTCGCGGCCGTCGGACAGGCGCTGATCGGGATCCGCGGCGCGAAGACGGCGGCGAAGGCGTCTCAGAAGACGCCCGTGACGCGTGCGGTCGTCGCGGCGCCCGCCGAGACGCGGGTGCTCATCGAGCGCGCGGCGGTCGACCTGGCGGCCGTCGGCCGCATCGAGAACCTGTCGTTCGTCGACGGCGAGGAGCTCGCCGTCACAGAGATCGAGCTCGCGGAACAGCAGGCGTAACGTCGGTTGTCCGGGCCGGGTCGCCTTCGTGACCCGGCCCGTCAACCACCGGACTGGAGGCACGGATGCAGTTGGGCACACGCTGGAACGTGGGTGGGGAGCCGCCTGCGCGACTGCCCGAGACGATGGTCGTCGCCGTGCGCGGGGTCGAGGACGAGCTGGCGGCGGAGTCCGTCGACACGGCGACGTGGGGCTGGACCCTGACGTTCCTGGAGGGCAAGCCGATCGTCGAGCTCGACGACGGCACCTCGATCCACCTCGACGACGCCGGGCACGCCCAGGTGACGAACCCCGACGACGCGGGCGAAGAGGACTAGCGCGCTGCGCGGGCGCGGCGCGCGGCGCGGCGCTTGGAGTGCAGAAATGGTCGGGTCCCCGGTGGGGACCCGACCATTTGTGCTCACGATGCGGGCACCCCCGCCGGGGAGCGCCCGCGTGATCGCCGAGGGATCAGGACTCGGCGAGCCAGGTGCGCAGGACCTCGTTCACCTCGGCGGTGTGCGTGGTGAGCAGGCCGTGCGGGGCGCCCTCGATCTCGACGTACTTCGCCGCGGGCAGCGCCTGGGTGAAGCGTCGGCCGGTGGCGTCGATCGGGAGGATGTTGTCCGACGTGCCGTGCACGATCAGGGCGGGGACGGTGACCTTCGGGATGTCCTGACGGAAGTCGGTCGGCCAGGTCAGGGGTGCTGCGGCGGACGCGATCGAGCCGGAGCCGGCCGCGATGTTCCACGCGTTGCGGACCTGCTCCTCGGAGATGCGGGTGCCGAGGTTCTCCGACAGGTTGAAGAAGTCCTGGTAGAAGTTCGTGAAGTACGCGTAACGGTCCTTCGCCACGTCGGCGGCGATGCCCTCGAAGAACGACATCGGGCCGGCGCCGTCGGGGTTGTCGTCGGTGATGGCGAGGAACGGCTCGAGTGAGGCGAGGAACGCGACCTTCGCGATCCGGTCCTCACCGTGGCGGCCGATGTAGCGGGCGATCTCGCCGGTGCCCATCGAGAAGCCGACGAGGATCACGTCGCGCAGGTCGAGGGTCGTCAGGACCGTGTGCAGGTCGTCGGCGAAGGTGTCGTAGTCGTAGCCGGTGGACGGCTGCGAGGACTGGCCGAAGCCGCGGCGGTCGTACGTGATGACGCGGTAGCCGGCCTCGAGGAGCATCGGGACCTGCCCCTCCCACGAGTTGCCGTCGAGGGGGAAGCCGTGGATCAGCACGATCGGCTGCCCCTGGCCCTTGTCCTCGTAGTGGAGTTCGATGTCGACGCTGTTCTCGGTTCCGACGGTGATGGCACCCATGATCGTTCCTTCCCTGAGTATCGCGGAGAACGATCGTTCTCCGCCGATGTGGACTACAGTAGAGAACGCCCGTTCCCAGTGCAACTCGAGAACGGTGAACACTCAGGGAACGGGGTACACACATGGCCACCAGCACCGTCGAGCCGGACGTCCGAGCACACATCGTCGAGGTCGCGGACCAGCTGTTCTACACGCGCGGGATCCAGTCCGTGGGGATGGACGAGATCCGCACGGGCGCCGGGGTCTCCCTCAAGAAGCTGTACGCGGCGTTCCCCGGCAAGGAGCAGCTCATCGCCGCGGTACTCGCCGGCCGCCACGACATGTGGGAGCAGGGCGTGCACGGCGCGGTCGAGGCTGCGGCCAGCCCGCGCGACAAGCTCCTGGCGGTCTACGACTTCCTGGAGTCGTGGTTCGGCGACGACACGTTCCGCGGCTGCGGGTTCATCAACGCCTTCGGCGAGCTCGGGGCGACCTCGCCCGCGGTCGCCGAGATCGCGCGCGAGCACAAGGACTCGTTCCAGCAGTTCGTGCAGCGGCTCACCGCCGAGGTCGTCGCCGACCCCGAGCACGCCGAGGAACTCGCCGCGCAGCTCGCACTGCTCGCCGAGGGCGCGCAGACCACCGCGGCCATCGCTGGCACCACGGCACCGGCCGCGCACGCGCGCCGTGCCGCGGTGACCCTGATCGACGCCGCGATGCGCTGACACGCGACCGCGATGCGGACTGGGCCCACGCCGCCGGTTCCGGTGCGACGCGCCAGCGGCGCGACGGCCGTGCCGGTGGGGGGAGGAGCGTGGCGGCGCCGCCACGGGCCTCCCGTCCGTCCGCTGGTCGCGCCGGGCGCGGGTACGCCCGCCGGGCCGTTCCGGGCGTACCTGGTCGATCCGGGCGTACCGGGTCGGTTCTTCCGACCAGGGACGCCCGATCCCGCTTCCCAGTCCGGGCGTCATGGGAAGGAACGGACTCCAGCACCCGTGCATAGGGTGGGCAGATGGCAACCCCGTTCGACGTCCCGAGCACCCTCCCCTACGCCCTGCCGCCCTTCGGCGACGTGCGACTCGAGCACTACCGACCGGCGTTCGAGGCCGGCATGGCCGAGCAGCGCGCCGAGGTCGAGGCCATCGCCACCGACCCGCACGCCCCGACGGTCGAGAACACTCTGATCGCACTCGAGCGATCCGGGCAGCTGCTGACCCGCGTCAGCCACGTGTTCTTCACGCTGTCGTCGGCCGACTCGACCCCGGAGCTGCACGACCTCGAGGCCGAGGTCTCCCCGCTCCTCGCCGCACACCGCGACGCGATCACGCTCGACTCCCGCCTGTACGCCCGCGTGCAGGAGGTCCTCGACGGCGCCGAGGCCGCCGGACTGACCGGTGAGGCGCTGCGCCTGGTCGAGCGGACCCACGCCGAGATGACCCTGGCGGGCGCGGGCCTCGACGACGCGGGCAAGGAGCGTCTGACCGCGATCAACCAGGAGCTCTCGACCCTCACGACGACCTTCGAGCGGAACCTGCTCGAGGACACCAACGACTCCGCCGTGCACGTGACGAACGAGGACGAGCTCGAGGGACTCGACGACGGGGCGAAGTCCGCCGCGGCCGCCGCTGCCGCTGACCGGGGCCTGGACGGCTGGCTCGTCACGCTGCCGCTCTACACCGGACACCCGTGGCTGTCCTCGCTGGCCAACCGCGACCTGCGCGAGCGGATCATGCGCGCCTCGCTCGCCCGCGGTCGTCGCGGCAACCAGTACGACAACCGCGAGGTGTTGCTGCGCATCGTCCGGCTGCGGGCCGAGCGCGCCGAGCTGCTCGGGTTCCCGAACCACGCCGCCGTGGTCACCGCCGACGAGACCGCGAAGACCCCCGAGGCCGTCGACGGGCTGCTGTCCTCGCTCGTCGACGCCGCCGCCCGGAACGCCGACGACGAACGCGTGGTCCGATCGCGCACGGTCGGGTTCGACATCGAGTCGTGGGACTGGGCGTACGCCACCGAGATCCTGCGTGGCGAGCAGTTCGCCGCGGACAGCACCGCGCTCCGCCCGTACTTCGAGGCCGACCGGGTCCTGCACGACGGGGTCTTCCACGCCGCCGGTGTCCTGTACGGCTTGAGCTTCACCGAACGCCCGGACCTGCACGGCTACAACGACGAGGTCCGGGTCTTCGAGGTCACCGGCGACGACGGCGAGCCCGTGGGGCTGTACCTGCTCGACCTCTACACGCGCGACGGCAAGCGCGGCGGCGCGTGGATGAACCCGGTCGTCGAGCAGTCCGAGCTGCTCGGCACCCTGCCCGTCGTGGTCAACAACCTCAACGTCGCGAAGCCGTCCGCCGGCTCCCCCACCCTGCTCATCCAGGACGAGGTCGAGACGCTCTTCCACGAGTTCGGCCACGCCCTGCACGGCCTCATCGCCCGCACCACCTACCCGCGGTTCTCCGGCACGAACGTCGAGCGGGACTTCGTCGAGTTCCCGAGCCAGGTGAACGAGATGTGGCTGTCGTGGCCGTCCGTGCTGGCGAACTACGCGAAGCACCACGAGACCGGAGCACCCCTGCCGCCCGAACTCGTCCTGGGGCTCAGCGAGTCCGAGGGGTTCAACGAGGGCTTCGGCACGACCGAGTACCTCGCCGCAGCGCTGCTCGACCAGGCGTGGCACCGGCTGTCGGCAGCCGACGCCGCGGCGGTGACGTCCGTCGAGGACTTCGAGCGGGACGCCCTGGCCGCCGCCGGCATCGCGGTCGAGGCCGTGCCGCCGCGCTACTCGTCGACGTACTTCGCACACACGTTCTCGGGCGGGTACGACGCCGGGTACTACGGGTACATCTGGTCCGAGGTGCTCGACGCCGACACGGTGGAGTGGTTCCGCGACAACGGCGGGCTGGACCGGGAGGCCGGCAAGCGGTTCGCCGAGCGTCTGCTCGGGGTCGGCGGGGCGAAGGACCCGCTCGAGGCGTACCGGGACTTCCGCGGCCGCGACGCCGAGGTCGGCCCGCTGCTGCGCCGCCGCGGGCTCGAGTAGGCGCGCCCGCGCACCGCACCACGAAACGGACACAGCATCACGGAATCCCGTGGTGCTGTGTCCGTTCGCTGGTTCCGGAGGGCTACGCCGACTTCTCGACGCGCTTGGCCCGGGGCCGCGGCACGATCGTCGGCGCCGCGTTCTCGAGCACGGACTCGCGGGTGATCACCACGCGGGCGACGTCGTCGTCGGACGGGACGTCGAACATCACCGGGCCGAGGACCTCTTCGAGGATCGCCCGGAGCCCGCGGGCACCCGTCTGGCGCAGCACCGCGAGGTCCGCGATGGCCTCGAGCGCACCCTGGTCGAACTCGAGCTCGACGCCGTCGATCTGGAACATCCGCTGGTACTGCTTGACCAGCGCGTTCTTCGGCTCGGTCAGGATCTGCATGAGCGCCGCCTGGTCGAGCTGCGACACCGTGGTGACGACGGGCAGACGACCGATGAACTCGGGGATCAGACCGAACTTGTGCAGGTCTTCCGGCAGCACCTCGGAGTACAGGTCCTGGTGGTCGGTCGCGCTGTGCAGGGGCGCCCCGAAGCCGATCCCGCGCTTGCCGACGCGCGAGGACACGATGTCCTCGAGCCCGGCGAACGCACCCGCCACGATGAACAGCACGTTCGTCGTGTCGATCTGGATGAACTCCTGGTGCGGGTGCTTGCGGCCGCCCTGCGGCGGGACCGAGGCGACCGTGCCCTCGAGGATCTTGAGCAGCGCCTGCTGCACGCCTTCGCCCGAGACATCGCGGGTGATCGACGGGTTCTCGGCCTTGCGGGCGATCTTGTCGACCTCGTCGATGTAGATGATGCCGGTCTCGGCACGCTTCACGTCGTAGTCGGCGGCCTGGATGAGCTTGAGGAGGATGTTCTCGACGTCCTCGCCGACGTAGCCGGCCTCGGTCAGGGCGGTGGCGTCCGCGACGGCGAACGGCACGTTGAGGCGCTTGGCCAGGGTCTGCGCCAGGTACGTCTTGCCGCAGCCGGTCGGGCCGATGAGCAGGATGTTCGACTTGGCGATCTCGATGTCGTCGCGGTCTTCGGCGGCGGTGATCTGGCCCTGCGCGCGGATGCGCTTGTAGTGGTTGTAGACGGCCACGGCGAGGGCGCGCTTCGCCGGGTCCTGCCCGATGACGTACTCCTGCAGGAAGTCGAAGATCTCCCGCGGCTTGGGCAGTTCGAAGTCCCCGCTCGAGGTGTCCTCGCCGGCTTCGGCCAGACGTTCCTCGATGATCTCGTTGCAGAGCTCGACGCACTCGTCGCAGATGTAGACGCCCGGTCCGGCGATGAGCTGCTGGACCTGCTTCTGGCTCTTGCCGCAGAACGAGCACTTGAGGAGATCGCCGCTCTCTCCGATGCGTGCCATTCCCGTGCCTCCCTGATTGGACATGCCGGCCGCGCTGTCGCACCACCGCTGGTGCACCGCTGCTGGTGGGCACCTCGTCGTGGACACGAGCCTAACCGCAACCGGTGACACCGACCGCGATGCCCCTCCGGAATCCGCCCGCGCGTTCGCCCAGGGCGTGCGAGCCTGCTACGGTGATCCGGACTTCTCTACATCTTGTAGAACAGTAGGTGCAGAACCACCCCGGAAGGAACCCCATGCAGAAGCGTCTCGCCGCCGGCGGCGCCGTCACCCTCGGTGTCGCAGCCGTCATCGTCCTCGGCAGCGCCACGGCGGCCAGCGCGCACGTGTCCGCCACGGCCACGTCGACCGCAGTGAACTCGTACACCACGGCGACCTTCTCGGTCCCGCACGGCTGCGACGGCTCCCCCACGACGAAGATCCAGTTCCAGGTGCCGGAGTCCGTCATCGAGGTCACGCCCACCGTGAACCCGAACTGGACGATCACGAAGGCGACGGAGCCCTACACCGACCCGTCGGCGTCGGCATCCGACGAGGACCACGCCGAGACGGCCGCCGAGCGCGTCACCAGCGTCACGTACACCGCGAAGACCCCCCTGCCCGCCGACGAGCGCGACACCTTCGCGCTCTCGTTCTCGCTGCCGGACGGCAAGGCCGGCGACCTGGTCGAGTTCCCCGCGATCCAGACCTGCGAGAAGGGCAGCGTCGAGTGGAACCAGGAGCAGAAGGCCGGCGAAGCCGAGCCCGAGCACCCGGCACCCTCGATCACGCTGACCGCCGCCGAGGCGACGGACGACGACGGCGACCCGATCGCCGCGACCCCGACGGCCGAGGCCGCCGGCTCGACCGCCTCGAGCGACCCCGACCTGGTCGGTCGCTTCCTCGGCCTCGGCGGCCTGGTGCTCGGCGCCGTCGCCCTGGTCGTCGCCGTCGCCGGCACGCGTCGTCGGAGCTCCGCCAAGTGACGCGGCGCGGCTCGCGTCGGTCCCGGCCTCGGTCCTCTGCCTGGAGGCTCGTGGCCGGGACCGCCGCGGCCGTCGCGATCGCCGGTGGCGCGGTCCTCGGGCTCGCCGGTCCGGCCAGCGCGCACAACTACCTGATCTCGTCCGACCCGGAGGTCGGCGGCACCCTGACCGAGCTGCCGAAGACGTTCGACATCACGACGAACGACAAGCTGCTCGACATCGGCGACTCGGGGTCCGGGTTCGCGTTCCGCATCGTCGGCCCCGACGGTAAGTACTACGAGGACGGCTGCGTCGACGTCGAGGGGCCGTCGATGACCACGGCCGCCGCACTCGGCGACTCCGGCAAGTACACCGTCGAGTGGCAGATCGTCTCCGCCGACGGGCACACCGTGTCCGACGAGTACCCCTTCACGTGGAAGGCGCCGTCGGGCTTCACCGCGGACTCGGGTGCGGCGAAGCCCCCGACCTGCGCCACCGCCGGTGACGACGACGCCGGCTCGGACACCACCACCGGCACCGCCTCGGGATCGAGCGACTCGGCAGCGTCCGACGCGATCTGGATCGGCGCCGGTGGCGTCGTGCTGGTCGGCGTGGTCGTCGCGGTGCTGCTGCTCCTGCGCCGCAAGCCGGCCCCGGAACCCGACGACTCCGACGACTAGCCGCAACGCAACGACGAAGGCCCCGCACCGTTCGGTGCGGGGCCTTCTTCGTTCCTGCTGGTGCTACTTGACGAGCGCTGGCAGGTTCTTGCGGCTGGTGAGGACCTGGTCGATCAGGCCGTACTCCACGGCTTCCTGCGCGGACATGATCTTGTCCCGCTCGATGTCGTGGTTGATCTCCTCCGGCGTCTTGTTGGAGTGCTTCGACAGCGTCTCCTCGAGCCAGGTGCGCATGCGGAGGATCTCCGCCGCCTGGATCTCGATGTCGGACGCCTGACCGCCACCCTGCTGGGTCGCGGGCTGGTGGATCAGCACACGGGCGTTCGGCAGCGCGAGACGCTTGCCGGGGGTGCCACCGGCGAGGAGCACCGACGCGGCCGAGGCAGCCTGACCGAGGCAGACCGTCTGGATCTGCGGACGGATGTACTGCATCGTGTCGTAGATCGCCGTCATCGCGGTGAACGAGCCACCGGGCGAGTTGATGTACATCACGATGTCGCGGTCGGGGTCCATCGACTCGAGCACGAGCAGCTGGGCCATGACGTCGTCAGCCGACGCGTCGTCGACCTGCACGCCGAGGAACACGATGCGGTCCTCGAACAGCTTGGCGTACGGGTCCTGGCGCTTGTAGCCGTAGGCCGTGCGCTCTTCGAAGCTCGGCAGGATGTACCGATTGGACGGAGCCGGGACGTTCTGCGCGCCACCGAGCATGGGGAGATGCATTCTCGTTTCCTTTTCTTCGGTGGTGATCAGGACTGGGCGTCGGGCTCGGCTGCGCTGGTGGGCGTCTCGCCGTCGCCGACGGTGCCACCACCGCCGATGACCTCGGCGCTCGAGGCGCGGAGGTGGTCGACGAATCCGTACTCGAGCGCTTCCTGCGCCGTGAACCAGTTGTCGCGGTCGTTGTCCTTGAGGACCTGCTCGACCGACTTGCCGGTCTGCTCGGCCGTGAGCTCCGCCATGCGCTGCTTCATGTCGAGGATGACCTTGGCCTGCGTCTGGATGTCGGCAGCGGTGCCGCCGAAGCCACCGGACGGCTGGTGGAGCAGCACGCGCGCGTTCGGCGTGATGTAGCGCTTGCCGGGCGTGCCGGAGGACAGCAGGAACTGTCCCATCGACGCGGCGAGGCCGATGCCCACGGTGACGATGTCGTTCGGGACGAACTGCATCGTGTCGTAGATCGCCATGCCGGCGGTGATCGAACCACCGGGCGAGTTGATGTAGAGGTAGATGTCCTTCTCAGGGTCCTCGGCGGCGAGCAGCAGCAGCTTGGCTGCGATCTCGTTCGAGTTGTCGTCGCGGACCTCGGAGCCGAGCCACACGATCCGGTCTCTCAGAAGGCGGTCAAAAACACTGGGGTTCAGTGTTGCTTCGGCCATGGAAAAGCTCCCGTTCAGTTGTCGCTTGTTGTCGAACTTATCGGGTGCAACGCACCAGTTCTCGTCTGTTCGCCGACAGCAATGCGGTGGTGCGGAAATACGGACGGGAGGCGCGGTGCCAGCTGGCACCGCGCCTCCCGTCTGTCGTACTGGTGGCGTCGAGATCGTTACTCGGCGTCCCCTGCCGGCTCCTGCGCGACGCCCGCCGTGAAGGCGGACAGGTCGACGGCGTCGCCGTTGGTGTCCTTGACGGTCACCTTGGACAGGACGGTCGCGACCGCCTTCGAGCGGGCGACCTCGCCGACCATGCCGGGGATCTGGCCGTTCTGGTCGATGACCTTGATGAACTCGGCCGGCTCCATGCCGTACTGCGCGGCGGCCTGGATGAGGTACTGGGTCAGTTCCTCCTGCGAGACCTGGATCTCTTCCTTCTCGGCGATCGCGTCGAGGAGGATCTGCGAGCGGAAGGCGGTCTCGCTGGACTCGGAGACCTCCTTGCGGTGCTCCTCGTCCTCGAGGCGGTTCTCCTGCTCGAGGTGACGGTGCACCTCGTCGGCGATGAGCTGCTCCGAGATCGGGATGTTGACGTCCTCGGTGAGCTTCTCGACGAGCTTGTCGCGAGCCGCGGCGCCCTGACCGAAGGTCTTGGACTTCGCGATCTGCTCCTTCAGGTCGGCCTTGAGCTCGTCGATGGTGTCGAACTGGCTGGCGATCTGGGCGAACTCGTCGTCGGCCTCGGGGAGCTCGCGCTCCTTGACGGCGGTGACGGTGACGGCGATCTGAGCGGTCTCGCCCTCGCGGTCGCCACCGACGAGCTTCGACTCGAAGGTCGTCGACTCACCGGCGGTCAGGGACTCGAGCGCCTCGTCGATGCCCTCGAGCAGGTCGCCGGAGCCGATCTCGTAGGAGACGCCGGTGGCCGAGTCGACCTCGTCGTCGCCGATGCTGGCGGTCAGGTCGATCTGCGCGAAGTCGCCGGTCTTCGCCGGACGGTCGACCGTCACGAGCGTGCCGAAGCGGGTCCGGAGGTTCTGCAGCTCCTCTTCGATCTCGTCGTCCGACACCTCGACGGCGTCGACGGTGAGCTCGTACGAGGAGTAGTCCGGCAGGTCGAACTCGGGGCGGACGTCGACCTCGAAGGTGAGGACGAGGTCGCCGGTGAAGTCCGCGACGTTCGGCAGCTCGGCGACGTCGGCCTCGGCACGGCCGAGGATGCGCAGCTCCTGCTCTTCGACCGCCTGGCGGTAGAAGTTGTCGATGGCGTCACCGACGGCGTGGTTCAGGACCTCGCCGCGGCCGACGCGCTGGTCGACGATCGCCGGCGGGACCTTGCCCTTGCGGAAGCCGGGGATGTTGATCTGCTCGGCGATGTGCTTGTAGGCGTGGTCGATGCTCGGCTTGAGATCGTCCGGCGTCACGTTCACGGTGAGCTTGACGCGGGTGTCGCTCACCTTGTCGACGGTGCTGGTGGCCAAGGGATGTTCTCCTGTTGGTTGACGTTCGTGTGGTCGGTGGTGCTCGGAGGACCTGGTCGGGGCGACAGGATTTGAACCTGCGACCTCCCGCTCCCAAAGCGGGCGCTCTACCAAGCTGAGCTACGCCCCGTTGCTTCGTGCCAGGGATCAGCCGCGCACGCCGAGGGGCGCATGCGACCCCGGTGAGTCTAGCGGTCCGACGGCGCGCTGTTCCCGGGGGTTGCTCAGTCGTCCTCCGCGGCGCGTCGCAGACCCTGCCGCCACCGGATCCCGACGGCCACCTGGACCCCGAGGGCAGCCACCGCGAGCAACAGTCCGATGACGATCCGCCAGACGTGCAGCAGTGCGTGCGCGGGTTGCGACTGCGGGTCACCGAACAGGTCGGGACGCAGGGACAGCACCGCGGCGGCGAGGACCACCAGCACGTACGAGACCACCCGCGACCAGCGGATGGTGCGCTCGGCACCGGCGTCCGGCTTCGGGATGACGCGCGTCGGCATGTCGGTGCTCGTTCGTCCGCTACGATGGTCGGGCTGCGCCTGGTGCGCAGGCGCGGGGATGTAGCTCAATGGTAGAGCCCCAGTCTTCCAAACTGGCTACGCGGGTTCGATTCCCGTCATCCCCTCTCTTCTTCCTTCTGCCCCGCGCTTCGTCGGCTGGTGCACGGTTGCACGCTCGGTGCGAGGTTGTTCCGGCGCACCGAGTGATCAACCTCGCACCACGAGCGAACGGTCACACGCTCCCGAGTCCCCCTAGAGCGCTCCGAGCGGCGCTTCTCCGACTTCCTGCCGCAGCATCCGGTAGTGCTGCTCCCAACCGGGAGTGCCGCGACCAGCAACGTGCAGCGCGGTCCGGACAGCACCGAGCGCACGGTCGAGCGCCCCGGACTCGTCGTCTGCGTCGACACCGATCGAGAAGGTGAGCGTGCCGGTCGACAGGTCAGCGGTCAGGTCTTGGTCGTGGACGTCGTCGAGGTCGAAGAGTGCTTCCGCGATGGCGTCGAAGTCCGCCGCGAGGGCTGCGCGCGGATCGTCCGCTGCCCCGAGTTGCGCCACGCACTCGAGCCGCACGAGGTAGTTCGTCATCACGTTCTCCTGTCCTCACAGCCCGTCCGCGCGAGCCGATACTTCAGATGCACAACGTACCAGGGGTTCGACGGCGTCAAGTGGACCGTGTGCAGGTGTTCCCCGCACGGGCAGTACGCCTTGTAGTACTTCCTCCCCTTCGCGAAGCGCCATCCCCGCGCCTCTGCCCCGCGCATGACCAGTTCGATGTCCTTCTTGGGATGTCGTGGTCGTTCGACCATCGCCACCTCCCCTCCACACCTTCGACGGTAGGGAGCAGGACCGCGACACCGGGGCCCACCGTCGATGACTGTGGGGAGGTATCGCGATCGACGGACCTGTGGAGGAGTGACGGTCGATGGCACGCGTGTCAGGGGTCGGCGAACTCCAGGGTGATCTCCGGGGAGTCGCCGAGTTCCACCCGGGCACGCTTCCGCTCCGCCGCACGCAACGGCACGAGGTACCCGCCGTCCTTCGGGAACAGCGACGTCGTCCACGTCACCGCGCCGATCGTCACGCGTGCCGGGATCACACCCCACCCGTAGGTGAGCACCGGCGCGAGGTCGGCGATGACCTCGGCGACGTCCGGCGGCACGACGACGAAGAAGAACGGTGACGGGCCGCGCCACTCGATCACCTCGCCGCGGAACTCGAGCTCCATGCGGCGATCGTACGGCCGCGGCATCGAGCGCGCCGGGCGGGTATTCGTTTTCGGTGGATGACGGTTCCGGTTCACGATCGCCGGGGTCTGCGAACCGGAACCGTCATTCGCGAGGAGGAACTGGTGCCTCCCCCGAACCAGCGGGACCCGGACGACGGACGCGCCCCGTGCCTCCAGGCCGGAGCCGGGGAGCACGGGGCGCGAGTCGCCGTCAGGACGCGAGCGTCAGCGGTACGATGCGGCCTGTCCGTACAGCACCTTCGTGAAGGAGGAGACGTAGGAGGACTCGTCGCCTCCCGGCAGGTTGTACGTCATGAAGACGCCGTAGCCGTCGGCCTTCGTGCGCTGTGCGAGCGACACCGCCGTCGCCTGCGGGGTGTTCTGGATGTCGACCGCGGCGGCGGAGACCTTCGACTTCGGCAGGCCCGGGATCGTCGGCGCCGTGTAGGTGCCGTAGTACGGGTTCCAGGCGTAGTCGAGCTTCCCGCCGATCGACGGGCTCGCGGTCTTCAGGGCATCGGAGGACGGGCCGATGTCGTAGAACGAGATGATCTTGCCCGGCATGTCCGCACGCAGGGCGCTGATGAGCCAGCCGATCGACTGCTGGTTCGGCTGCGGGGTGCCGTTCACGCCGTAGTCCGAGTATTCGTCGTCCAGGTCGACGCCGTCGAGTCCGTACTTCTTCACCGTCGCCGAGACCTGCGCCGCGAAGTCCCGTGCCGCGGCCTTCGTCGGGAAGTTCGCCAGGCCGGCGCCCTGGTGGTTGCCCAGCACCGAGAGCGTCACCTTGATGCCCTTGGCCTGCAGCGGGCGGATCTGCGTGGCGGCCTGGTCAAGGGTCCGCTGCACGTTCTCGTTGTTGTACAGGACCGCCTTGCCGTCCTCGTAGTTGATGTTCGCGGCGAAGATGATCGCCACGTCGAACGCGTTCGCGCCGTTCTCCAGCGTGTACCGCCCGACGTTGGCGAGCTCGTCGTTGTTCACCTCGACGTAGGCGATGCTCGTCGGCCCCGACTTGGTGGGCGCAGCGTGGTGCCCGTGACCATGACCGTGGCCGTGCCCACCGCCGTGGGACGAACCGTGTCCGTGCCCGTGGCTGGACCCGGACGAGGAGGGCGCCGCGGACGCTGCGGCGGGCACCAGTGGTGCCGCGAGCATGGCGACCAGTGCGGTCGCGATGCTGAACCTCGTGGACTGCTTCATGTGGTTCCTCCTTGGGTGGGACGGGCGGTCGGTCAGTCGGTCAGTCGGTCGGTCAGTTGCGCGGGAACCGGAAGGTGCGGACCTCGTAGGCGTCGACGGCGAACGAGGACGCGGCCGCGGCCGCGTCGGACGACGCCCCGGCGTCACCGAGCGGTTCCTCGAGCAGGGTCACCTCGGCGCCAGCACCGAAGGTCGCCGCATCGGCCGACACCGCGATGCCCCCGGTCCCCCGCTGCCCGGACGGCTCGTAGACGCGCACGACCAGGTCGCCCGACCGGTCGTCGGCGAGCTTGACGCTCGACAGCACGACGTCGCCGGAGACCTGCACCAGCGGGTCGAAGCCGTGCGCCCCGGTGATCGTCCGCGCGCCCGCGTTCATCCGCACGCCGGCCGACGTGGCTCCGAGCTGGTCGGTGCCGATGACGATGCCGTACCGGTGCGTCTGCACGCCCTGGTCGGTCTCGGGGTCCGGGAACCGCGGTGCGCGCAGCAGCGACAGTCGCACCGTGGTGGTGACGTGCCCGTCGACGGCGTCGCGCGTGGTGTCGAAGCCGTGGATCGAGTCGTTCACGAGCGCGACACCGAAGCCCGGCTCGGACACCAGCACGTAGCGGTGCATCGAGGTCTCGAACTTCGCGGCCTCCCACGAGGTGTTCGTGTGCGTCACCCGCTTCTGCGCGCCGAACTGCGTCTCGGCGACGGTGTGCTCGGCGCGGACGTCGAGCGGGAACGCCACCTTGAGGAACTTCTCGGTCTCGTGCCAGTCGGTCACCTGATCGAACTCCAGGGTGCGGGACCCCGGCGCCAGCACGATCTCCTGCGTCACCGTCGAGTCACCGAACGCCCGGGACACGACGACCCGTGCGACCCCGGACTCGTCGACCGAAGCAGTCAGCCCGGTGGTCGACACGAGGTCCTCGACGCGGTTGCGGTAGTACCGGTCGACGTCCCACGCGTCCCACATGTTCGGGAAGTCCTGGTGCAGCTGCAGCAGGTTCGCCGCCTGGCCGGCCACGATCGCCTCGCGCCCGCTCGCCAGGTCGACGGCGCTCGTCACGAGCCCCTGCGCGTCGACGACGACCCGCACCAGGTCGTTCGCCAGCACGTACCCGCCGTCCTGCTCGGTCAGGGACACGGCGGTCGCCGCCGCCACGTCGGTCGCCACGACGGCGCCCTGCGCGGGTGCACCGGCTTGGAGGAACGGGGCCGGGTTCACGACGACGGCAGAGTCCCCGGTACCGGCGAGCGCAGAGAGCGCCCGGTCGATGATCGCGGTCAGCGCCGCGGCCGTCTCGGCGTACCGCTCGACCGCTTCGCGGTGCACCCACGCGATCGAGGTGCCCGGCAGGATGTCGTGGAACTGCTGGAGCAGGACCTGCTGCCACAGGGCGTCGAGCTCGTCGTAGGGGTAGGCGAAGTCGGTGCGGGCGGCGGCGGTCGCGGCCCAGAGCTCGGCCTCGATGAGCAGCTGCTCGCACCGGCGGTTGCCCTGCTTCGTGCCGTGCTGCGACGTGAGCGTGGCCCGGTGCAGCTCGAGGTACAGCTCCCCCACCCACACGGGCGGATCGGTCAGTTCGGACTTCGCCCGGTCGAAGAACGTGTCCGGGTGCTCCCAGCGGACCTTCGCGCTCCCCTCGAGGTCCGCCAACCGTGCGGCGGTGCCGGTCATCTCGCGGGTGGTGCCACCGCCGCCGTCGCCCCAGCCGACCGGGGCGATCGAGCCGGTGGCGAGTCGGTTCTCGCGGAACTGGCGGGAGGCCTTCGCGACCTCGCTGCCGGACAGCCGCGAGTTGTAGGTGTCCATCGACGGGAAGTGCGAGAACACCCGCGACCCGTCGATGCCCTCCCACAGGAACGTGTGGTGCGGGAACTTGTTCACCTGGTTCCACGAGATCTTCTGCGTGAAGAACCACTCGAAGCCCGCACGACGCATGAGCTGCGGCAGCGCCGGCGAGTACCCGAAGCTGTCCGGCAGCCAGACGCCCTTGGGCCGGATGCCGAACTCGCGCTCGAAGAACCGCTGGCCTTGCGAGAACTGCCGGACGATGCTCTCGCCGGTCGGCATCACGGTGTCGGACTCGACCCACATGCCACCGATCGGCAGGAACCGGCCGGCCTGGACCGCGGCCTTGACGCGGGCGTAGACCTCGGGGCGGTGCTCCTTGATCCACGCGTACTGCTGCGCGCTCGACATGCCGTACAGGAAGTCGTCGGTCTGGTCGATGAGCTCGGTCATGGTCGACATGGTGCGGGCGACCTTGCGGATGGTCTCGCGCACGGGCCAGAGCCAGGCGGAGTCGATGTGGGCGTGCCCGACGGCCGAGATCGTGTGCGCGGAGGCCTCGGCGGGAGCGGCCAGCACCTCGGCGAGCGCCGCACGGGCGTCCCCGGAGGTCTCCGGGATGTGCTGCAGGTCGAGCGCGTCGAGGGCGTCGTCGAGGGCCTGCAGGATCCGCATGCGTCGGGGTCCGGCGGGCAGCTCGGCCTGCAGTTCGAGCAGGACGTCGATGTCGAGGGCGAGTTCGTGCACCTCGGACTCGAAGACGGCGAGCTCCATCCGGCGGGTGGCGTAGAGGCGCTTCGAGGACGAGGTCTGCACGTCGCCCTCCTGTGTCGGCAGGAAGGGGTGGTAGTCGAGCAGGACGGGGTTCGACGCGGCCTCGACGAACAGTTCCACGGTCTCGCCGCCCTCGGCCCGTTCGGTGACCAGGACCCACTGGTTGCGCGGGTTGATCGACTTCACGGGGGTGCCGTCGGCCAGGTAGACGAGCCCCTCGCACTGGAACCCGGGCATGTTCTTGTCGAAGCCGAGGTCGATCACGGCCTCCACCCGGCGTCCGGCCCACTCGGTCGGCACGGTCCCGGTCAGCCGGAACCACGTCGTGCCCCAGGCCGCGCCCCACGGGGTGCCGACCTCGTAGGGCTCGAACGTGAGCGCGAGTCCCTCGGTCGGCGGCACCGGCTCCCCCGGCAGCTCGTGCCAGTCGGCCTCCAGAGCCGTCGTGGTCGCGTGCACCGCGGGGGTGATCCGCTCGTCGAGCACCCGTCGGGCGCGTCCGGTGGTGAGTGGGATGTCGTCGTGCATGGGGCCTTCCGGGGTCAGGGCGTGGTCGCCGGGTGGGCGACGCGGACGGTGGTGGTGTCGAGGTCGGAGGGCACGTCGACGCAGCGGTCGATGCCTCGGGCGGCCAGCAGCGCGGTGTCCGACAGGCGGGAGCGCAGGACGACCTGGGGGCCGCGGCCGTCCGGTGCGGCCTCGGCCAGGGCGAGCCAGGCGGCGGCGAACCGACCGCCGGGGGCGCAGTCGGCGCGGGTGCCGTGCCGGTCGGTGCCGTCGGACAGCACGTCGTCGAGGACGAGCGCGGTGGTCGGCGGTGCGGCACGGGTGTCGCGGGTGTGCTCGGCGCGGGCGAGGGCGACGAACGCCTCGCCGGCGGGCTTCAGGCGTCCGTCGTTCGTGAACAGCCCGAGGTCGTACTCGAGCTCGGGGAAGTCGGCGAGCGACCGGGCGACGTCGTGGGAGCACCACCACGTCACCCCGAGCACCTGCTGCGCGTCGAGGACGTGCCGGATGGTCTGCTCGGTGAACGCGGCGGCGTCGGCGGGGTCGACGACGTTGGTGGGGGCGCCGACCTCCTGCAGCCAGTTCGGCCGGGCGGCGTCGCGGTTCCAGGCCGCGGCGAGCTGGAGCAGGTACTCCCCGTGCCGCACCGACCCGGCCCCGAGAGCGCCGTGCAGGGCCGCCGAACCGTTGAACACCCACGAGTGCGTGACCGTGGCGTCACCGTGGTCCGCCGCGTGCTCGGGGCCGAAGGGCTGGGCGTCGTCGTACCAGGCCGCGTCGTACTGCGCGACCGTGACCAAGGGCCCCGGACGCGACCCGGTGCCGGACGGGACCGACGAGGCGGGGTCGAGCCGCGCCTCCAGGCCGGACGAAGCGGACGCGAGCCCGGAACGCGCCGCCGCGACCATCGCCGCCGCCCACGCGTGCCCCTGCTCCGCCGTGATCGCGTGCGGGGCGGGGTGCGGCGCGTGCGCGAACTGGTTGACCTCGTTGCCGATGGTGATCCCGAGCAGGTTGGGCTTGTCGGCGACGGCTCCGGCGAGCGCCCGGACGTACGCGGCAGTCGAGGCGACCACGTCCGGGTCGGTGAACATGTTGCGGCGGTGCCAGCTGTCCAGCCAGGACGGCACGAAGTCGAAGCTCGACAGGTGCCCCTGCAGGGCGTCCACGTTGACGTCGAGTCCGAACGAGCCGGCGAGGTCGACGACCGTCGCGACGTCGTCGAGGGCCTGCTGCCGGATGAGCGTCCGGTTCGGCTGGACGACCGGCCAGAGCGGGAAGATCCGCACGTGGTCGGCGCCGATCGACGCGATCGCCTCCAGGTCCCTGGCGGTGTCCGACCGCGAGAAGTCGAGCCACGAGTGGAACCAGCCGACCGAGGGCGTGTAGTTGACCCCGAAGCGCATCAGCCCTTCACACCGCCCTCTTCGACGCCCTTGAAGAAGAAGCGCTGCAGGACGGCGAAGATCACGGCGATCGGGATGAAGGCGATCATGGTGCCGGCCGCGATCATCCGCTGGTCGGTGGCGAACGTGCCCTGCAGGTACTGCAACCCGACGGTCAGGGTGAGATTCTCGGGCGACTGCAGCACGATGAGCGGCCAGAGGAAGTCGTCCCACGCACCGATGAACGAGAAGATCGCGATGACCGCGATGGTCCCCTGCACGGCGGGCAGCGAGATGTAGCGGAGGCGCTGCATCGCGTTCGCACCGTCCATCACCGCTGCCTGGTCGATCTCCTCGGGGATCTGCCGGAACGCGTTGAACATCAGCAGGACGTTGAGCGCCGCGATCATGCCGGGAAGGGCGACACCGACCAGGTTGTCGGCGAGGCCGAGGTCCTTCACGGTGACGAACTGCGAGATGATCGTCGCCTCGCCGGGTAGCACGAGGGTGCCGAGGAACAGGCCGAGCACGAGCTTCCGGTGTCGCCACTGCAGACGGGCGAGGGCGAAGCCGGCCAGGGTCGCGAACACGATGTTGCCGAGCACGTCGATCGCGGCGACGAGCAGGGAGTTGCCGATGTACCGCCACACCGGGATCGCGGCGGCGACCTTCAGGTAGTTCTCGATGGTCGGTTCGGACGGGATGAACGACGGGTTCGCCGTGTAGATGTCCTCACCGGCGCCCTTGAGCGACGTGGACAGCTGCCACAGGAACGGGCCGATCGTGATGAAGAGCACCACGATGAGCAGGACGTAGCGGACGACCTTCTCGCGGGTGGACATGACGCCCCAGACCGCGCGGCGCCGCTTGCGTCCGTCGCGTCCGCCCCGTCCGTTTTGCCTGGAGGCCCGTCCAGCGCCCGTCGCGCCGGTCACGTCCGGCGTCGGGCTGGCTGCGCCCTGCGCGCCGCCGATGACGGGTTCGGTCGTGCTGGTCGTGTTCGTCACTTGTCCGCCTTGCTGTTCATCCGGGCGAGGGCGAGCATCGGCACGAGCGTCACGACGAAGAGCAGGAGGCTCAGGGCTGACGCGTAGCCGAGGTTGCCGGTGAAGCCGCGGGCGTACTGCTGGATGAGCATGACGAGCGAGTTGTCCTGCCCGCCGGGTCCGCCGGTGCCGTTGGTGAGGATGTAGAGCTCGCTGAACACCCGGAGCGCGGAGACGCACACCAGGATCCCGACGAGTGTCATGGTGCCGCGGACCCCGGGCATCGTGACCGACCAGAAGCGCCGGACGGCTCCGGCGCCATCGAGGGCGGCGGCCTCGTGCAGGTCCTTGCCGACGTTCCCGAGGGCGGCCAGGAAGATGATCATGTAGTAGCCGAGCCCCTTCCACACCGTCAGGCTGATGGCGCTGAGGAGCAGCAGCCACCGGTCGGTCAGGAACGGGACGCTGCCCTGCACGACGCCGAGGGCCTGCGCCATCTCGTTGATGACGCCGCGGTCGTCGAGGATCCACGTCCAGATGAGCCCGACGACCACCGCGGACGCGATGACCGGCGTGTAGAACGCGGTGCGGAAGAACGCGATCCCGGGCAGCTTCTGCTGCACGAGCACCGCGATGAGGAGCGGGAGGACCGTCAGCAGCGGCAGGCACACCGCCATGTAGATGACGCTGTTGAGCAGCGCCTCCCACACCTGCGGATCAGCGAGCAGGGTCTCGAAGTTCTTGACGCCGACCCACTGGCTGACGCCGCCGAGCGGGCTGGCGTTCGTGAACGACAACCGGACCGTGTTGATCGAGGGCCACAGGCTGAACGCGACGAGCCAGATCAGTGCCGGCAGGACGAGCAACCAGGGCGTGTACCAGCGGTTCGCACGCATGACGATCCTCCCTCTTCCTTCTCCGGGGCCGGATCAGCCGTTGGCCAGCAGGCTGTTCATCTTGGTCTGGGCGGTCTGCAGCGCCTTCTCGGGCGCCACCTGGCCCTTCATCGCGAGGGCGATCTGCTGGTCGAGGAAGTCCGTCATCGCGGAGTTCGCCTCGACCGGGTTGATGACCTTCGCCGTCTTCAGGGCCTCGTTCGCGAGGACCCGGGCCTCGCCGTTCACGGTGCCGTCGTCCTTCGAGAAGTACGGGTCGGACTGCGACGACGTGGTGGACGGGAAGATGTTGACCTTGTGGGCGAAGGCCTCCTGGTTCTCCGCGTTCGTCATGAACTTCGCGAAGGCCTCGGCGGTGGCGAGGTGCTTCGACTTGCTCGAGACCGACAGGCCCTGCACGTAGAGCGGCGGGGTGTCGAGTGCGGGGCTGACGGTGACCTTGCCCTTGAGCGACGGGTTGTTCTTCTCGAAGTCGGCGAGCGAGGTGGCGCCACCGGTGGTCCAGGCGACCTTGGCCTGCGTGAACAGGGTGGAGTTGCCGAGGTAGTCGCTGTTCAGCACGTTGGAGGGCATGTAGCCGTCCTGGTACGCGTCCTTGTAGCGGTCGATCAGGTCGGCGGCCTTCGACGAGTCGGCGAAGGTGAACTTCGTGCCGTCGGCGTTGAGCACCTTGACGTCGGCGAGCGTGAAGTCGCCGAGGCCGGGCTTCCGGCTCATCAGGTAGTCGGTCGGGCAGTTGTCGTGCATGGTCTTCGCCTGCGTGAACAGCTCGTCGGTGGTCTTCGGCGGGTTCTTCGCGTCGAGGCCGCACTTGGCGAACATCGTCGAGTTCCAGTAGTTCACGTCGGTGTTGAGGTACCAGGGATACCCGAACGTGCCGTTGACGCCCTTGTACTTGTAGGAGTCCAACGCGCCGGCGACGTACGTGCTGGCGAGCTTCGAGTCGTCCTTCGCGACGTCCTGCAGGAACCCGCGCTTCGCGAGCGGCAGGGCGATGTCCGGCGGCAGGTTGATCACGTCGGGCAGGCTGTTCGACGATGCCTGGCTGAGCACCTTGTCGGCGTACCCGTCACCGGGCTGGTCCTGCAGCTTGACCTTCGCGTCCGGGTGGGCCTGCTCGAAGTCCTTGATGACCCCGTTGAGGTACCCCGTGTAGGTCGGCGTGAGCGCCCAGGTCTGCAGGGTGATGGTGCCGCTGATCTCGCCGCCGCCGTTGTCGGCCGCGTTCCCGCCGCTCGAGCAGCCGGTCAGGACGAGCGCCGTGGCGGCGGCCGTCGCGAGCAGCGCGGTGGCGCGGCCCCTCGTCATGCGTGTGGTGGTCCTCATGGCGTCTGACTCCCTCGTCATAGCTGAACCGGTTCAGCAGCAGTCACCGAACCCGTGTGTGGCAGCCACTGTGAATGACTAAAGCGCTATAGTCAACCCCGTGGCCACCAAGCGTCGAACGACGATCGCCGACATCGCCGCGCGGGCCGGTGTGTCCATCAGCGCGGTGTCGTTCGCGTTGAACGACCGGCCCGGTGTCTCCGACGAGACCCGTCGCCGCGTGCGCGAGATCGCCCGCGAGCTCGACTGGCAGCCGCACACCGCGGCCCGGGCACTCGGCGGCGCGAAGGCCGGTTCCATCGGCTTCGTGCTGAACCGCCCGGCACGGACCCTGGGCACGGAGTCGTTCTTCGGCGACCTGATCTCCGGCATCCAGCTCGGCCTCGCCGGCACGCACGTCGGCATGAACCTGCTCGTCGCGCGTGATGCCGAGGAAGAACTCGAGACCTACCGGGACTGGTGGCGCGGACACCGTGTCGACGGCGTGATCGTGATCGACCCTCGTCGCGACGACGCCCGGCTCGCCCTGCTCGCCGACCTCGGCATGCCGACCGTCGTCGTCGGCTCGCACCCCTCCCCCGACGGCGCCGCACCCACGGTCTGGATCGACGACTCGGACGCCACCGACACCGTTCTGCGGTACCTGCACGCCCTCGGGCACCGACGCATCGCTCACGTCGCCGGGCGGCCCGAGTTCGAGCACACCGCCATGCGCATGGACCGGCTCCGGGCGTTCGCTGCCGACGAGGGGCTCGACGACACGGTCTCGGTGCCGACGGACTACTCGGCCGAGGCCGGCGCGAGCGCCACCCGCACCCTGCTGTCCCGGAGCGTCCGACCGACCGCGATCATCTACGACAACGACGTGCTCGCGGTCGCCGGGTTGGGCGTGGCGAGCGAGATGGGCGTCGCGGTGCCCGGGGACGTCTCGATCGTGTCCTTCGACGACTCGGCGATGATCCGGCTCGTCCGGCCGGCGATCACCTCGCTCACCCGCGACACCGTCGAGCTCGGGCAGCGTGCGGCGACCCTGCTGCGCGCGCAGATCGACGCCAGCGCCCCGCTCCCGTCACGCCCGGGCCCCTCGCTCACCCTGAGCGTCCGCGAGTCCACCGGCCGCTCCCCCGCCTGACCCGCGCCGGACGTCGGCGCCGACAACTCGCTCCCGCTCCCGCCGCTCCCCCTCCCGAAGCGCGGCGCGGCTGCCTGCATCTGGCGTACGCCCCGCACTGCACTGCGCCGACGCGGGACGCCGTGGTCTTCTCCGTGCCGTGACGGTTCTGGTTCACGAAACCCGAGGATCGTGAACCAGAACCGTCATCGAAGCGGATCGGAACCTCCTTCCCCCGCGGGCGACGGTCACCGGCGGTTCGTCGGGGGTCGGACCCGCTCGAGGGCTCGACGCATGGACGACGTCGTGCTGAAGCCGAAGCGGGTCGCGACGTCGGACGGGCGGTCGCCTCGGGTGAGTGCGCTGCGGACGGCGAGACTGCGGTACCAGCGGCCGAGCTGCGCGGGCGAGCATCCCGTCGCTGCGACGCACCGGCGCTGGAGGGTGCGCTCCGACATCCGGACACCGACGAGGATGGCCTGCAGAGACGACGGACCAGCCGGATCGAACAGACGGTCGAGGATACGCGCGAGACCGTTGTCGCCGAGCATCGGGGGCGGGTTGTCGCGGAGCACCGTCGTGACGACGAGCCGGGCGAGGGCCTGCTGCTGCGCGCCGTGCCACCTCCCGCCGTCGAGGTGCCCGACGTGGCGCAGCGCGAGGCCGACGTCGGGCGAGGGCGCACCGGGTGGGCCGGTGCTCGCGATGGGCGGGAGTGCGAGGACCTCGTCGGCGAGCGGGCCGAGCGTTGCGGCTCCGACGAGGACACCGGTCAGCGCGAAGAGTGCCTCGTGCGGGAACGCGTACGTCTCCGCGACGCGGGGCGGGCCGGAGCGCTCGGGGCCCGTGCTGATCGTGATCGTCGCGTGCCCTTCGACGAGGGCGGCGGTGCCGGCGTCGACGATCGCGATGTCCTCTCCGTGCCGGACCCACACGGAGCGGGACCGCGTCGCCACCCAGACGTGGGTGCCCGTCGGTTCGACGTCGAGCGTCCACGCCTCGTCGTCGGACCGGACCTCGGTGCCCGGCCCGACCTGGAGCCCGACGGCGTCGATCAGTGCTCGGAGCGCATCAGCCATCCGACGAGCGTGATCCACGGGCAGGACGCGCGGGCGTGGACCGGGCGACCTGTGGAAGAGGGGGGATAACCCCACCCGGGGTGGGGAGAGGGCAGGATGGGGGAACGGCTCCGCGATCGCGAGGCTGGATGCATGACCGACACCGACCGCCTCGACCAGGCGCGAACCGTCCCGCTGGACGACGTCACGCCTTCGCCCGACCAGGCTCAGACCGTCCCGCTGGGCGGCTCCGTGCCCCCTGGAGCCACCAAGCCGATGCCCCAGTACCCGCGCCAGCACCAGCAGGACCCCCAGGACGCCCCGCAGTCCCCGCCGGCGTCGTGGAGTGCCACCCCGCGGGTCGGGTCCGGTCCGGTCGGTGGTTCCGGTCGCGGGTCCGGCATGACCGCCGGGCAGTTCTACCGTGACGCGTGGAAGCGCCTGCCGCGGGACTTCGGCTACATGGCGCTCACCGCCGTGCTGCTCTGCACGCTGTACTTCGCGTTCCCGGCGGCGGTCTTCGGTGGCGGGTTCCGCGACCTCTTCAACCCCTTCGTCCTGCTCATGTTCTTCATCGCGCTGTTCGTGGCGCGGTGGCTCGGACAGTTCGAGAAGCTCCGCATGAGCTGGGCCGACCGACGCCCGATCCGCCCGGTGGACTGGACGCCCCGGTGGCAGCAGAACTGGTGGACCCGTACCGGCTCGGCCGTCGCCAACCCGCACTACTGGCTCTACCTGCTGCACGCCGCGGTCGTCTACCCGCTCGTCGCGGTCGTGACCGTCGGGACCGGTGCACTGCTGCTCGTCGGCTTCGCCTGGCCGATCGTCGTGGGCGGACTGTACTTCGCGAACAACGTCCGGGTCGGCTACTTCACGGACAGCGTCGGGTTCGTGACCGGCGTCGGCGCCCTCGGCCTGCTGTCGATGGCGGCCTCGGTCGTGCTCTTCCCGCTCTGGGCCCGCGGGTCCGTCCTCGCGCACTACTGGGTCGACTTCGGCCTGCTGGGTGGCTTCCGTGCCGAGCAGCTCGAGCAGCGCGTCGCCGGCCTGCAGGCCTCCCGCGCCGGTGCCGTCACCGCCGAGGGGCAGGCACTCCGCCAGATCGAGCGGGACCTGCACGACGGCCCGCAGCAGCGGCTGGTGCGGCTCCGCATGGACCTGTCCGCCGCCGAGCGCGCCTTCGAGAAGGACCCCGAGAAGGCCAAGCAGCTCATCGGTGAGGCATCCGAGCACGCCCAGGACGCCCTCGACGAACTGCGCGCCCTGTCCCGCGGCTTCGCCCCGCCGATCCTGCTCGACCGCGGACTCGTCGCGGCGCTCGAGGCACTGGTCGCCCGCACCCCGATCCCGGTGGGCCTGGACGTCCGGCTGCCCGAGGGCCTGGAACTCGCCACGGAGATCCAGCGCAACGTGTACTTCACGGTGAGCGAGCTCCTGACGAACACCATGAAGCACGCCGGCGCCACCACCGCCGGGGTGTACCTCGGCCTGGTCGTCGACGCCTCGGGCCTCTGGTACCTGACGGTCAGCGTCACCGACGACGGCCGGGGCGGTGCCCGACCGCAGCAGGGCCACGGGATCGAGGGCCTGATCGGCCGCATGCGGGCCCTCGACGGCGACCTGGTCGTCTCGAGCCCCGAGGGCGGCCCGACCGAGGCCACCGCCCGGATCCCCCTCGGTGCCCTGAACGGCGTGCCGACGGCGGCGAACCAGCGGTCGTGACCCCACGGGGGCGCCCGCGCTCCCACTAGGCTGGTCGGCATGACAGACGGCCCGGATGCAGCACGCATCCGGGCCGTCGTCGTCGACGACGCCGTCCTGCTGCGCGAGGGCCTGGCCCGCGTGCTCGACGAGGCCGGCATCGACGTCATCGGGCAGTACTCCGACGCCCGGGCCTTCCTGGCGACGCTGCCCGAGGGTGCGCCCGACGTCGTGGTGATGGACGTGCGGATGCCGCCGACCTTCACCGACGAGGGTGTCCGCGCCGCCGTCGAGACCCGCCGGATCGCTCCACGGACGGGCGTGCTCCTGCTCTCCCAGTACGTCGAGGCCACCTACGCCGAGGACGTCCTCGCCGCCGGTGCGACCGGTATCGGGTACCTGCTCAAGGACCGCGTCACCCGGCTCGAGGAGATCGACGACGCCGTCCGCCGCATCGCCGCCGGGGGCACCGTGCTCGACCCCGAGGTCGTCACGCAGCTGATGAGCCGCCGCCGTGACCCGCTCGCAGCCCTGACCCCGCGCGAGCGTGACGTGCTCGGGCTGATGGCCGAGGGCCGCACGAACGCCGCGATCGCCCGCGCCCTGGTGATCGGCACCGGAGCCGTCGAGAAGCACGTGTCGAGCATCTTCGGCAAGCTCGCACTCGAGGACACCGGAGAGGACCATCGCCGCGTCCTCGCCGTCCTCGCCTACCTCGGATGAGCCGAGCCCGAGGATGAACCGGGTCCCCGCGCCCCTGCTGGCCCTCACCGCGATGGTGTCCGTCCAGCTCGGCGCCGCGATCGCGAAGACCCACTTCGACGACGTCGGCGCGGTCGGGGCCGCCACGCTCCGCCTCGTCATCGGTGCCGTCGTGCTCGCCCTGGTGGTCCGTCCCCGCGTCCGGCACTGGACGCGGGCGCAGTGGCTCGGTGCGGTCGGCCTCGGCCTGGCGCTCGGCGGCATGAACGTCTTCATCTACCTGTCGTTCGCGAGCATCCCGATCGGTGTCGCCGTGACGATCGAGTTCCTCGGGCCGCTCGCCCTGTCACTCGTGCACACCCGGCGCTGGCGTGATGCCCTGTGGGCCGTGCTGGCGCTCGCCGGGGTCGTGCTGCTCGGCGTCGGCCCGACCGCGGTGACCGAGGTGGGCGGGGTCGTCTGGGCGGTCCTCGCTGCCGCGTGCTGGGCGGGCTACATCGTGATGAACCGGCACGTCGGCGCCGCGATCCCCGGCGTCGACGGGCTCGTCGTGTCGATGGTGGTCGCGATGCTCGTGTCGTTGCCGTTCGGGCTCCGGTCCGCAGTGGACGGCGTCGTGCGCGAGCCGACGCTCCTGCTCGTCTTCGGAGCCGTCGCCGTGCTGTCCAGCGTGCTGCCGTACGCCCTCGAGATGCTCGCGCTCCGCCGGATGCCGACACGGGTGTTCGGGGTGCTGCAGAGCCTCGGCCCGGCGATCGCGGCCCTGGCCGGCCTCGTCGTGCTGGCCGAGGGGCTCTCGGTGCTCGAGACGGTCGCCCTGGCGTGCGTCACCGCCGCGAGCGTCGGCGTGACGCTGTCGGCCCGTCGCCGACGCGGCGGACCGGTGGGGTGAACGAAGAGGAGGCCCGGATCACGTCCGCCGACGGCGGTGCGTGATCCGGGCCTCCTGAGAAGACCGTCTACTCGTCGCGCAGGAAGTCTGCGTACGTGGGTTCCGACTGCTCACCCGACAGGAGGGCCGGATCGTTGATCCGACGCTCGACGTAGGCGCTGATGACCTCGGGCGGGGTGAGCACGTGGGCGACCCAGGACGGCACCGCTGCGTTCTTCATGGTGCCTCCTTCGTGAGCACGGGTCCGGATCGAATGCCTCGATCAGTGAGTTACTTGCTGAACCCGCGTTCGCTAAACCATCCTCGGAGTGCGGGTGGAAGTCAACGCAGTGCGTTCTGCGGACTCCGGTTCGCGCTGTCCCGGTCGGCACGGAGCGTGCGGTGCTTCACCGCGGAACGCCACACCCACGCCTCGGCCTGCTGCCCGAACTGCGCCCACTCCACCAGTACGGCGTCGCGGGTCCAGCTCTTCGCGAAGGCCTTCACCCGGACGTGGAAGGTCGGGAACTGGATCCACGCCCAGACCGGCTTCGGGGTGACGGCGTGGCAGACGTCGCCGCCGCGGGCGTCCTCGGACAGGGAGTACGCGCGCGGACGCTCGACCTCCGGGTGTTCCGGGGGCTGCCACCGGTTCTCGCGACGCCGTCCCACGACGGTATTCGAACGTGTGTTCGAACGACAGTCAAGTCGACCGCGCCGTCTGGACGACGACCTGGCGTCGGACGGGCGTGTCGTCGGCGGGCGGCGGGGCGGGGAGGGTGTTCCGCTGGCGGGGTCCCCGGGCATAGGGTGCGGGCATGCAGAGCAGCACGGGGGTACGGGTGGTGTCGGCGGCCGCGGTGGTGGCGGCGCTGGTGTTCGGAGCGGCCGGCCTGGTCGGGACGGTCTGGTTGGCACCCTGGGACCTACCCCGCGGGCTGCTCCTCGGAGCCACGGCCCTCGGGGGCATCGCTGCTGTCGTCGTGCTCGTCGCCGCCGTGCGTGCTCGAGACCGCCGGGCGCTCACGTTCGCGGTGTCCGTGCTCGCGTTCGCGCTCGTGTCGCTGGTTCCGGGACTGTTGATCGACGTGTTCCTCGTCGTCGCGCAGGCGGCGCTCGTGGCCTTCGGCGTCGTCACCGTCCGGAGTGGACCGGGTGTGCCGCGGGCCTTCGGCTGGATCGTCACGGTGGCGGCTGCGGCGTGGTTCGTCACCGCACTGCTGTCGGGGACCGTGCTCCTCACGGCGCTCCCGCAGGAGTCGCTCGGTGTCGCCTTCGCGGTCCCGGGCCTGCTGCAGACCGTCGCCTACCTGGCCGCGGCCGTGCTCGTCGCTGTGCCGCTGCTGCGCCCGGTGGGCCGCGGGGCCGGCGTGCTGTGGGCCTCGGCCGAGGTGCGCTGACCCGGACTCCCGCCCACTTCAGCCCGCGCGAGCGGCCAGGCGCTCGGAGCGTCGGCGTGCCTGCTCCGCGGGGTCCGGCACCGGGGCAGCCTGGATGAGCCGTCGTGTGTACGGGTCCTGTGGCGAGCGCAGGATGGCGTCGCGGGTGCCGTGTTCGGCGACCCGGCCGCCGTGCAGCACGACGACCCGGTCGCACAGGGTGTCGACGACGGCGAGGTCGTGCGTGACGAACAGGCACGCGAACCCGAGGCGCTCCTGCAGCTCGCGGAACACGTCGAGCACGCGGGCCTGCACCGACACGTCCAGTGCGCTCGTCGGCTCGTCGGCGATCAGGAGGGCGGGGTCGAGGGCCACCGCGCGGGCGATCGCGACGCGTTGCCGTTGGCCACCGGAGAGTTCGTGCGGGTAGCGCTCGGCGTACCCGCCGTCGAGACCGACGTCGGCGAGGAGCCGTTCGACACGCTCCTCGACCTGCGCCGTCGGCAGCCGGAGGATCTGGCGGAGCGGCTCGGCGACGGTCTGCCCGACGGTGTACCGGGGGTTGAGCGACCGGAGCGGGTTCTGGAACACCACGCCGACGTGCTGGCGCATCTGCCGTCGGGCGGCTCGTCGTGCGCCGGCGACGTCGGTGCCCTCGACGACCACCGAGCCCGAGGTGATCGGCGCGAGGCCGACCGCGGCCCGGCCGATGGTGGTCTTGCCGCTGCCGGACTCCCCCACCAGGCCGACGATCTCGCCACGGCCGACGGTGAACGACACGTCGTCGACGGCACGGAAGCGCCCGCGCAGGGCGCCGCCGTACTCGACCACGAGGTGCCGGACGTCCAGGACGGCGGCCGGGGGCGTCGTGGCGGAGCCGAGCCGGGCCTCCAGACCGGACCCGGTGCCCATGCGCGGGACCGCAGCGAGGAGTTCGCGCGTGTAGTCGGCGGACGGTGCGGCGAAGACCGCCTCGGCGGCGCCGGTCTCGACGACGCGGCCTTGGCGCATCACGACCACGCGGTCGGCGAGGTCCGCGACGACGCCCATGTCGTGGGTGATGAGCAGGATCGCGGTGCCGGTGCGCTCGCGGAGCGCGCGGAGGACGTCGAGCACCTCGGCCTGCACGGTGACGTCGAGGGCGGTCGTCGGCTCGTCCGCGATGAGCAGGTCCGGGTCGGCGGCGAGCGCCATCGCGATCATCACGCGCTGGGCCTGCCCACCGGAGAGTTCGTGCGGGTACTGGCCCAGGCGGCGTTCGGGTTCGGGGACCTCCACGGCGCGGAGCAGCTCGAGCGAGCGTTCCCGGACGGCGGCGCGGTCGTGCTGGCCGTCGGTGCGTCGGACGGCCTCGGCGAGCTGGAACCCGATGGTGAACACCGGGTTCAGCGCCGCGGACGGGTCCTGGAAGATCATCGACACGCTGCGGCCCCGGACCGACCGGAGGGTGCGCTCGTCGGTGCCGATGACCTCGAGGTCGCCGAGCCGGATGCTCCCCGAGGCGCGCGCACCGTCGGGGGCGATGCCCATCGCGGTCATCGCGGTCATGCTCTTGCCGGAGCCGGACTCCCCCACGACCGCGACGACCTCGCCCCGGGCGACGGTGAACGAGGCGTCGTCGACGGCGCGGACGACCTCGCCGTCGATGTCGAACGTGACGGTGAGGCGCTCGACGGTCAGGACGTCGGTGGTGCCGCTCATGGGGTCTCCGGGGGGTCGGTGTCGTCGCGGGCGGCCTTGAAGGCCTCCCACTCCTCGAGCATCTTGCGGTGGTAGCCCTGCAGCCACTGCATGTAGTCGCGGCCGTTGAGCAGACGCTCGCGGACCTCGGCGTCCACGTCGCCCGTGCCGGTGCGGCCGGCACCCTCGACGACGGCGAGTCCGCGGCCGATGATGTCGCGCTGCCGGTCGAGGTACTTCCGTTCGCTGGCGAGCCAGGAGCCCCAGACGTCGGCCTCGGCGCGGAAGTAGTGACTGCGCTCGCCGGGGACGATGTGGCGCTTCACGAACCCGGAGTCGACGAGCCGCCGGGTGGCCATCGACACCGACCCCGAGCTGGCGCCGAGCGCTGCCTGCAGGTCGGACGACGACGAGTGCGGTGCGCGGGTCATCATCAGGTAGCCGAGCACCCGGGCGTCGGTGAGGGGCATGCCCGCGCCGTCGTTGAGCATCAGGGCGAACTCCTCGACGAAGGCCTGGCGCTCCGGTCCGAGCAGCCGGTCGTCGTCGGCGTCGGTGCCGGCGCCGTCGGTACCGTCGGTGCCCCGGTCGTCGGTCACGAGGCCAGCCCGGCGGCCACCTCGGGTCGCTCGTCCGGGATCGACCACGGCTCCTGCGACATGCCGCCCCCGCCACGGATCGCCCGCACGGTGCCGTCCTCGGCGCGGGTGTAGGTGATGTCCTCGTCGACCGAGCCGAAGCGGTTGCCGTGGGTCATCCGCAGGGTGTCGGCGTCGACGACCTCGAGCCGGGTGGGGGTGCCCATCGGCTCGGGGCCGGACGGGTCGACCTCGACGAGCCGGTCACCGATCCGGGCGACGTCGGTGACGCCCCACGGGTTGGCGAAGCGCCCGGTGAAGGCGGCGGTGTCGACGTCCTCGGGCACCGGGGTCCCCGGGGCGTCGGCGTCGGCCGCGGCGTCGAGCATGGCGATGACCGCGGTGGCGATGAGCGTGGCGGGTCCGGCGGCGGCGCTGGTCAGCACGGACACGACGAGCCCGGATGCCGGGTCGAACATCGACTGGGTGATGTGGCCGGGGAACCCGCCCGAGTGGCCGCGGATCTCGCGCCCGCCGATCCGGTCGACGATGAACCCGGCGCCGTAGCCGCGGGCCGCGGGGTCGTCGGTGGCGCTCCAGGCCTTCCGCTGCGCGAGGCGCTTGGAGTGGTCGTCGAGCAGGGTGCCCTGCCCGATCACGTGCTGCGAGAAGTAGCGGACCAGGTCGGACGCGGTGCCGTGGAAGCCGGTGGCGGCGGCCATCGCGCGGGTGTCGACGTGGTCGATGCGCTGCCGGTGCCGGGCGGTGTGGAAGCCGGTGTACCCGACCACGAAGTCGTCGGCGCGTGCGGGGTCCCAGTCGGGGCCGGTGTTCCGCAAGCCCAGGGGTTCGGTGATCGACTCGCGCACGAAGTCGTTGTACGACTGCCCGGAGACCGCGGCGATGACCAGGCCGAGCAGGGAGTAGCCGAGGTTCGAGTAGTTGAACGACGAGCCGGTCGGCACCTTCTGGCCGCGGTCGAGCACGAGCGCCAGGAGTTCCTGCTCGTCGGGGAACGGGCGGAGCAGGGACCAGTAGTCGCCGTCGTGTCCGTCGCGGATGACGCCGGCACCCATCTCCATGAGCTCGCGCAGGGTGGCGTCGGCGAGCGGGGAACCGCCGTCGACCAGTGCCGGGACGTACGTGCCGACGGTGTCGTCGAGCCGGAGCGACCCGCGCTCGGCGAGCTGCAGCAGGGCCGTCGCGGTGAAGGTCTTCGAGTGCGAGGCGATGCGGAACAGGTCGGTGGTGGTCAGGCGGCGCCCGGCCTCGACGTCGGCGTAGCCCCAGGCCTCGTCGAACAGGACCTCGCCGCCGAAGCCGACGGCGACCTGCACGCCGGGCACCCGCAGCTGCCACACCTTGTACGACACCCACTCACGGATGTAGGGCAGGGTCTTCCGGTACGCGGAGAGGGTGTCGGTCACGGTGGTCCTTTCGAAGGGCGGTGGTTCGAGTCTGGCGCGTCGGTCGCGACGGTGCCCGCCGCGACGCGGCGTGTGCCGTGCCGGTCAGCGCCGACGCGGGTCGAGTGCGGCGCGCAGCGTGTCGCCGAGCGCGATGACGGCGAGCACGGTCACGGCGAGGAACGCCGCCGGCGCGATGAGCATGTGCGGGGCACGGAGGAACTGCGACGTCGCCGCGGACAGCTGCAGCCCCCACGAGATCGCCGGACGCTCCAGCCCGATGCCGAGGTAGGTCAGCGACGACTCGGACACGATGACCCCGCCGACGGTGATGGTGGCGAGCACGAGCAGCGGCGAGATCGACGACGGCAACACGTACCGGGTGGTGATCCGCCACGTCGACAGCCCCATGGTCCGGGCGGCGAGCACGAACTCGGCGCCCCGGACACTGCGGACGCTCGACCGCACGAGCCGGGCCATCGTCGGCCACCCGAACAGGGCGAGCACGAGCGACACGGTGAGCACCGACCGCTCCCCCACGCTGTTCAGCACGACGACGGCGCCGAGCAGGAACGGGAACCCGAGGAACACGTCGGTGAGCCGGGCGAGGACGGCGTCCACCCACCCGCCGACCATGCCCGCGACGGTCCCGACGACGACCGCGACCATGCCGGCGAGCAGGGTCGTGAGCACCGCGACGGCGATCGACGACCGGGTGCCCCAGATGACGTTCGCGTACACGTCGCAGCCCTGCAGGTCGAAGCCGAACGGGTGCCCGGCGGTCGCTGACGCCCCGCTCCGGCCAAGGTCGCACACCCGGGGGTCGCCGTGGCCGAACAGTCCGGCGAAGAGCTGCGGGAACGCCGCGATGAGCAGGACCACCACGAGCACCGACGCGGGCACCCAGAACCCCGGCGTCCGTGCGGCGGCGAGCAACGGGCGGCGCCGGACCCCGACGACGGGGTCGACGGTGGCCCCGAGGGCTTCGGTGGTCATCGGGAGGCTCCTGTCCGGACGCGCGGGTCGAGGGCGGCGTGCAGCAGGTCGACGAGCACGCTCGTGACGAGGAACACCAGGATGAGGGCGGTCGAGATGCCGACGACGACGGCACCCTCGTGCGAGCGGATGCCCTGGAACAGCAGGTTCCCGACGCCCGGTAGGTTGAAGATGCCCTCGATGATGACGGTGCCGCCCATCAGGTACCCGAGGTCGGTCGCCAGGTAGGTGGCGGTTGGTATGAGCGAGTTCCGCAACACGTGCACACCGACGATCCGGCCCGGCGCGAGCCCCTTGGCGCGGGCCGTCCGCACGTAGTCGGCGTCGAGTGTCTCGATCATCGACGTCCGGGTGAGCCTGGACACCGCGGCCAGGCCGAACAGGGCGATCACGAACGCCGGCAGGACGTACGCGGTCGGCCACCCGGCGGTGACCCCCGCGACCGGGAACCAGTGCAGCCGCACCGAGAACACCAGCTGCAGGGCCACGCCGAGCACGAACACGGGGACCGCGCCGACGACGATGGTGCCGACGAGCACCGTCTTGTCGAGCACGGTGCCGCGCCTGAGCGCCGAGACCACGCCGAGCCCGATGCCGAGGACGATCTCGAGCGCCCACGCGCTGAGCGCCAGCGTGATCGTCACCGGCCACCGCGAGGCCATCTGCTCGCCCACGGACTGCCCGTTGAAGTCGGTGCCGAAGTCACCCCGGAACAGTCCGCCCAGGTACTGCACGTACTGCAGCCAAAGCGGCTGGTCCAGGTGGTACTCCGCCCGCAGCGCCCGCACGACCGAGTCGGTGAGGGGGCGCTCGCCGCCGAGCGCCTTGATCGGGTCACCGGGCAGCGCGAACGTCATCGCGTAGATGAGGAAGGTCACCCCGAGGAACACGATGACCAGGCCGCCGAGTCGGCGACCGACGGCGAGCGTCGGACGCATCACGCGCCTCCCGTCTGTCCCGTGGTGACCAGGGGCGGACGGGAGGCGCGGGTCGGGTCCGCCACGTGCGCCGCGCAGGCGAGGATCGCCCCGTACTGCACGCCCACGAGCTTCCCCACCGGGATCGGCTGCGCACCCGTCGACGCGTCCGCCTGCCAGCGCGCGTAGCGCTCGGCCAGGCGGTCGCGGAGCCGCCGGAGCGGCGCGGACGCCGTACCGGCGGTCGTCTCCGCCTCGACGGCGCGCAGGAGCATGCCGCCGTAGCGCAGGCGGAAGCAGCGGACGAGGTCCTCGCAGCCGAAGCGCTCCGCGACGGTGGCCGTCCGGTCGGCCGGTTCCCGTTCGGCACGGCGGCGGTCGGTGTCCGCCATCCCGACGAGCATCGGCACGAACGCCCGGGAGGCCTCGACGAACGGGGACGGGATCGTGAGCATCGGCGATGCCTCGTCGAGGAACGCCTGCAGCTCCGCACCCGAGGCACCGAGCTCGTCCGCGCACCGACGGAGCAGGTCGGCGTACGACTCGTCGGTCGGGGTCTGGTCGTCGGCGTCGGGGTGGCTCCAGTACGGCAGCTCGGCCACCATGCAGAGGGCGCCGTGCCGCATCGCCCACGCCGCGCTCGATCCGCCGTGGATGTGCTCGCCGGGGTCGACGCCGAGCTCCTCGAGGTAGGCGTACGCCGTCTCGATGCCGTCCATCGCGAACACCGCCGGGGCGAGCTCCCGCAGGTACGGGGACTCCGGCTCCCCGGTGTCGAGCGGCAGTCCGAGTGCGGCCGGCACCGCGTGCAGGGTGTCGACGACGGCGGGCAGGTCCTCGGACAGGTAGTAGTAGACCCCGCCCATCTCGCCGTTGTGCAGGCTCACGAGCAGGTCCGGCTCGGTGTCGTCGATGAGCCGCATGAACGCGAGCGTCTCGGGCAGCACCCGGTCGAAGTACACCGACTTGTAGCTGTTCGGGAACGTCCACTCGACCTGGCTGTCCGGGGCGGGCCGGTAGAAGTGCCGCGAGTAGAACACGCGGTCGTGCGGGTCGTGGAACCACGCCTCGTTGAGCCGCATGCCGTCGGGGTCGATCGTCGGGACGATGTGCCAGGTGACGTCGAGCCCGGCCACCCGCTCGTCACCGAGGGCCGTCTCGGCGAGGTGCAGCGCCGTCCACGAACCGATCGGCTCGTTCGGGTGCACCCCGCCGACCACGACGGCCGCGTGCGACCCGGTGCCGATGCGGTAGCTGTGCAGCGGTTCGCCGAGGCGGCTCGTGCCGATCCGGGTGACCGTGACCCGGTCGGGGTGCGCCGCGGCGAGCGCGGCGAACCGGGCGTGCAGGTCGTCGACGAGCGGGAAGCCGTCGCGGTCGGGGACGTCGCGGACCAGGTCGAGGACGGTGTGCTGCTCCATGCCCCGCCCTACTTCACGGCGATCTGCGCGATCACGGGGCTGCCCGCCACCGCCGGCAGCTTCGCGATCTTGTCGCTCGTGACGTACGAGTACTTGTCGAAGAAGGTCGGGACGATCGGGAAGTCCTGCAGGACCGCCTCCTGCGTCTTCGTGTAGTACCCGTTCGCCTCGTCCTGGGACCCGGCGGAGTCGGCCTTCGCGAGCAGCGAGTCGACGTCGTCGGACTGGTAGTAGCCGGTGCACGGGGAGCAGCCGCCGGCCGTGGTGAACAGCGCACGGAGCGTGTTCTGCTGGCTGATGTACAGCGCGCCCCAGTGGCCGAAGTGCGGGCCGGCGACGGTCTTGTCGGTGAGCTCCGAGTAGTAGGACGCCCAGTCGGTGGTGGCCTTCGCCTCGGCGTCGACGCCCAGGTTCTGCCGGATCTGGTTGGCGTACGCCTCGTACAGGGAGTCGAGGCCGGTGCCGCCCGGGTAGACGAGCGTCATGGTGCCGTCGAACCCGCCGGCACTGGCGAGGAGCTTCTTCGCCGCTGCCGGGTCGAACTCGCAGGCGTCGCCGCAGATGCCCTCCTCGGTGCCGGACATCGACGGTGGGGTCAGCGCGGTGGCCGGGTCGTACAGGCCGCCGTAGATCGCGTCGTTGACCTCGTCACGGTCGATCGACATCGAGATCGCGCGGCGCACGTCGGGGTCGGAGTACCGGTCGTCCCACAGCGGGAACCCGAGGTAGTCGATGCCGGGGGCGTCGAAGGAGTGCAGGCGGTCGCCGAAGTCGGCCTTCGCGCTCGTCATCTTGTCGGTCGGCAGGAACAGCACGTCGGCGTTGCCTGCCAGGACGTCGGTGTACGCGGTGTTCATGTCGGAGTAGCTGCGGAAGGTCACCTCGTCGGTGGCGGGCTTCGTGCCCTCGTAGTCCTTCCAGGCCGTGACGGTGAACTCCTGGTCCGCCTTCCACGCCTTCGTCATCTCGTACGGGCCGTTGCCGATCGGCTTCTCGTCGTACGCCTTCAGGTCGTCGTAGGCGGCCTCGGGCATCGGGTAGAACGCCGTCTGGGCCTGGCTGAGCTGCAGGGGGAACTGGCTGTCCGCGTGGGTGAGCGTGACCGTGAAGGTGTCCTTGCCGGTGACCTTGAGTCCCGACATCTCCTTGGTCTTCGGGGTGCCCTTCGCCGGGTTGAGGTCGGTGTACCCGACGATCCCGGCGAGCTGACCGCTGTTCTCCCACGCGTTCGGGCCGTAGGCGACGTGGTTCCAGGCCTTCACGTAGCTCTCCGGCGTGACGGCCTCGCCGTTCTGGAACGTCCAGCCGTCCCGCAGCGTGATCGTCCACGTGGTGGCGTCGTCGCTCTCGACGCTCTTCGCCGCCACGTACCGCAGGTCACCGTCGGCATCGGTCTGGGTGAGCGGCGCGAAGACGCTCATCACCTGGTCGAAGGCCACGGTCTGCCGGCCCGGGGTCAGGTGGTCGGGCTCGCCGGTCGCGTAGACCAGGCTCGAGGGAGCATCGTCGTCGGCCGCGCCGCCCGCCGAACAGCCGGTCGCCACCAGTGCCAAGGTTGCCGCCGCGGCCAGCGCGGCGATCGTCCTGCGTCGCATGATCTCTCCTCGATCGGGTGCGGCCGGATCCCTGCCCGGTCGTCGTGGTGGGAAAGCTAGGACGGTTCGAATCCCGACCACAAGACTTCTTTCAATGCGCTCTGAGAGTTTTACCGCGCAGAAACACTGACGAAACGACACCCGTCGCGCGACCGAGCCCGTTGTGCCACGCTCGGAACATGCGCCACACACCGCACTTCCTGATGACCGACGTCGACGAGGTCCGACGCCTCATCACCGGGAACCCGTGGGCGACGATCGTGTCCCACACCGCGGCCGGACTGGTCGCCTCGCACTACCCGGTGCTGCTCGAGACCCCCGGCCCCGACGACGACCCGGACGCCCTCGTGCTGGTGTCCCACGTCGGCCGTCCCGACGAGGTCGCCCACGAACTCGGACGGCACGAGGTCCTCGTCGTGTTCCAGGGTCCGCACGGCTACGTCTCCCCCGCCTGGTACCCGCCAGAGCAGTTCGTGCCCACCTGGAACCACGTCACCGCCCACGTCTGGGGCACCCCCGAGATCCTCTCCGACGACGAGAACTTCCGGGTCCTCGGCGAACTCGTCGACCACTTCGAGCACGTCATGCCGTCGCCCGTGTCGTTGCAGATCGACGAGGAGACCGCCCGCCGGATCGCCAAGGGCACCGTGGGCATCCGGATCCGCGTCACCCGGTTCGACGCCCGCGCCAAGCTCTCGCAGAACAAGGCCCCCGAGGTGATCGACCGCATCGTCGCCGGGCTGCGGGGTGACGGCCCCTACGCGTCGCCGGCGCTCGCCGACGAGGTCGAGCGGGTCCGGCCCGTCCCGTCCCCGGCGAACGGCCTGGAGGCGTCGTGACGGACATCCTGCTCCGCACCGTCCGGCGTGTGGGCACCTCCGGAGCCCCTGCCGACGTCCGCATCGTCGACGGGCGCGTCACCGAGATCGCACCGACCGGCACCCTCGACCCCACGAGCGTCGACACCGACGTCGTCGAGGCCGCCGGCGCCTGGCTCGGCCCGGGGCTCCGCGACCACCACACGCACTTCGACCAGTGGGCACTCGTCCGCCGCCGTGTCGACGTCACCGGCTGCGACTCCCCCGAGGCGACCGCCGACCTGCTCGCCGCCGTCGCGCGGGCGGGCATGACGGACCGCGTCCTGGTCGGACACGGCTACCGCGACGGGATGTGGCCGCGCCCTGCGCGACGCGAGCTGCTCGACCAGGCCGCACCGGGCCTCCCGGTCGTCGTCATCAGCGCGGACCTGCACGCGGTGTGGTGCAACGCGCTCGCGCTCGCGCACTTCTCGGCTGCTGTCGGTCGCCCGCTCGAGGCGGGCGAGGACGGGGTCCTGCGCGAGCAGGACGCGTTCGACGTGACCGGAGCGCTGTCGCAGGTGCCGGACGACCTGCTCGACGCCTACGTGGCGGACGCTGCCGAGGCTGCGGCCGCCCGCGGGGTGACGGGCGTGGTCGACCTCGAGATGCGCTTCGGGCTCGACCGCTGGCGCCGCCGGATCCACGCCGGCACCGACGCGATCCGGGTCGCGTTCGGGGTGTACCCGGCCGAGCTCGACGAGGCCATCGGCCGGGGGCTGCGCACCGGCGACGTGGTCGACGGCACGCGGGGCTTGCTCACGATGGGACCGTTCAAGGTGGTCACGGACGGGTCCCTCGGCACCCGGACCGCCGCCATGACCGACGGCTCCGGTGTGCTCGCCTGGCCGTTCGAGGACCTCGTCGCGATCACCCGCCGTGCCGTCGACGCCGGACTCGTCCCCGCGATCCACGCGATCGGCGACCGGGCGAACACGCTGGCGCTCGACGTCTTCGAGACCGTCGGGGCCCGCGGCACGATCGAGCACGCGCAGTTGCTCGTCGACACCGACGTCGACCGGTTCGCCCGGCTCGGGGTCGCCGCGTCCGTACAGCCCGAACACGCCATGGACGACCGGGACATCGCCGACCGGCACTGGGCCGGGCACACCGACCGGGCATTCGCCTTCGCGTCGCTCGCACGGGCCGGAGCGCGCCTGCTGCTCGGCTCGGACGCTCCGGTGGCGCCGCTCGACCCGTGGGTGTCGATGGCGGCGGCCGTCGGGCGGGACCGCGACGGGCGGGACCCGTGGCACCCGGCCGAACGGCTCTCGGCACTCGTCGCCTGGCAGGGGTCGACCGACGGGCGCGTCGGGGTGTCCGTCGGCGACGTCGCGGACCTGGTGCTCGTCGAGTCCGACCCGCTGGCGTCCTCGTCCGCCGCACTGCGCGGCATGCGGGTGCTCGGGACGGCCGTCGCCGGACGGTTCACCTACCGGGAGCTGTGACCGGGCGGGTGCGCCCGTGCCCCGTGGGCTACTTCTGGTCCTTCGGGCACCAGTAGAGCTTCCGGCCGGCCATGTCCGCCATCCGGATCTCGGTGCCGCAGACCCGGCACGGCTCGCCCTGGCGGTGGTAGACCCAGTGGCGGTCCTTGCGGGAGCGCAGGGCCTTCTTGTGGTCGGCCTCGGACAGGTCGTCCATCGTCATCATCAGGCCGTCGCGGACGCCGTCGTGCAGCAGCTTCGACCAGTCGGCCCAGAGCGCCTTGGCCTGCTTGACGGTGATCTTCTTGCCCGGCTTGTACGGGTCGATGCGCTGCCGGAACAGCAGCTCGGCGCGGTAGATGTTGCCGATGCCCGCCACGACGGACTGGTCCATGAGCAGCTGCCCGATGGCGACGTTCCGACGGCGGACGTTGTCGACGAAGGTCTTCTCGGCCTCGGGCCCGTCGTCGTTCATCGGGTCGGGGCCGAGCTTGTCGAGCGCACGCTGCACCTCGGCCGGGGTCTCCACGACACACGCGGTCGGGCCACGGAGGTCGGCGACGGTGTCCTCGGTGAGGATCCGCACCCGGACCTGGCCGACGGGGTCCGGCGGGAAGGACTCGATCGGGTCCTCCGCCTTCTCCTGCTCGGCCATCCGGTAGCGGGCGAGCCGCGGTGCACCGATCGAGCTGAGCGACTCTTCGCGGTCGTCGTCGTCGGACAGCGCCTCGGCGGTGGAGATCACGCCCGCGAAGTCCCACGCCCCGTACAGCCCGAGGTGGACGCGGAGGAACAGGTCGCCCTCGAACTCCAGGAACATCTGCTTCGCCACCGCACGCGCGGCGATCATGCGCTTGCCGTCGAGCTGCGCGGCCCCGGCGGCGAAGCGACCCTGGGGGCTCGACACCTCGCAGCGCTTGCCGACGAAGTGCCGGGTGAACTGGTTGGCGATGCGGTGGACGGAGTGACCCTCGGGCATGACTACCGTTCTACCCGGTACCCCTGACGAGCCGGACTACGCGTCGATCTGGCGGCCGGCGATCAGCCCGGTGGTCTCGTACTCGGCGAGCTGGGCGATGCGGCGGGCGTGGCGCTCCTCGCCGGAGAACGGCTCGGCGATGAACAGGTCCACGAACCGGATCGCTTCGTCCTCGGTGTGCTGGCGCGCGCCGATGGAGATGACGTTGGCGTCGTTGTGCTGACGGGCGAGCAGGGCGGTCGACTCGTTCCAGACGAGCGCGGCGCGGATGCCCTCGACCTTGTTGGCGGCGATCTGCTCACCGTTGCCGGAACCGCCGAAGACGACACCGAGCGCCTGGACACCGGCACGCTGGTCCTGCACCACGGCGTGCGCGGCGTTGATGCAGAACGAGGGGTAGTCGTCGAGCGCGTCGTACTCGGTCGGACCGTGGTCCACCACCTCGTGCCCGGCTTCGGTCAGGTGGGTTGCGAGGGTCTTGTTGAACTCGAGGCCGGCGTGGTCCGTTCCGAGGTGGATGCGCATGGAACCGATCCTATTCCTGCGGCTCCGGGGCCCGGACCACCACGGACTACGGCGCGCGGACCACCACGACGAGGTACCGGGTGGGGTCCTCGCCCGGGTTGCGGTAGACGACGTCGGCCGGATCGCCGAACTCGATCCGGTCCCCCGCCGCCAGGCGCGTCGGCTCGCCGCCGACGACGACCTCGAGCACGCCGTCGACGACCCAGATGCAGTGCCGCAGGAACGCGTAGGCGGACGCCGGGTAGGCCACCTCGCGGCCGGCCGGGAGGCGCACCTCGGTGACGTCAGCGGGGAACGCCGCGCTCGAGACCGGACGGCGGCGGTACCCGGTGTCGGGATCGGTCCAGGAATCGGCGGTCGCGCCGCGCTGGACCCCGCGCGCCTCGTCGGGGTCCGTCACCCTGGGCACCTCGTGCTCCAGGGCATCGTCGAGGAGCTGCGAGATCGTCAGACCGAAGGCACCGGACAGGCGACCGAGGATCGTCGCGGTGGGGCTGGAGACCCCGCGTTCGACCCGGTTGATCATCGCGCGGGAGACGCCGGACTCCTCGGCGAGCTCGGTGAGGCTCCACTTCCGCTCGGTGCGGAGCCGCTGGAGGCGTTCACCGAGCGCCCGCTGCTCGGCGACCGAGGTGTCGTCGGCGCCGGTTGCGGGATCGGCGTATGCGTCGTCTACGATGTGAGACATGACGACAGCATATGCGACGAACGGGGTCGTGATCCGCGACTGCACCCCGAGCGACCTCGACGTCGTGCACGCCCTGCACGTCGATGCCGTCCTGCACTCCACGGCCATCTGGCAGGACACCCCGCACCCGCGTGCGTACTTCGACGGGTGGCTCGCCGAGCGGCAGGGAGGCGGGTACCCGGTGGTCGTGGCCGAGGTCGACGGCACCGTGGCCGGCTACGCCACGTACTCGCAGTGGCGGCAGCCGGACGGGTACCGGCACACCGTCGAGCACAGCGTCTACGTGGTCGAGGCGTTCCGCGGCCGGGGCATCGCGACGACCCTGATGGCCGAGTTGGTCGCGCGGGCCACCGCCGAGGGGCGGCACGTCATGATGGCGGGGATCTGCAGCACCAACACGGGGTCGATCGCCCTGCACCAACGCCTGGGGTTCACCACGGTCGCGGTCGTGCCCGAGGTCGGACGCAAGTTCGACCGCTGGCTCGACCTGACGCTCATGCGCCTGCCGCTCGTCTGACGCGACGGGCGGGGCGGGCGCACCACGGGCCTCCCGGCCGCCCGTCGCCGAACGGAACCTGGTTCCGGACACGGAACCGCGCGATCCCGCGGTGCTGTGTCCGGAACCTGGTTCCGGAGCGTCAGTCGGTGGTGTCGAAGATCGGGCCGACCGTGCGCGAGCGCTTGAGCTCGAAGAAGCCGGGGTACTTCGCGACGGCGACGACGCCGTCCCACAGGTCGAGCGCTTCTTGGCCCTTGGGCGCCGGGGAGATGACCGGTCCGAAGAACGCGGTGCCCTCGACGGCGATGACCGGCGTGCCGACGTCCTGTCCGACGCGGTCGATGCCGTCCTGGTGGCTGACGCGCACGGCGGCGTCGACCTCGTCCGTCCAGGCGTACTCGAGCAGGTCGGCGTCGAGGCCGAGCTCCGCGAGCACGGCGGGGACGACCTGTTCCGGGTCGGACTCCTGGCGGTGGTGGATGTGCTCGCCGAGGGCGTCGTACAGCGGCTTGACGACGTCCTGCCCGAGCCGGAGCCTCGCCGCCGTGACGATGCGCGGGTAGACCTGGCCGGCGTGCAGGCGCTCCTTGTAGCGCTCCGGCACGTCCTGGTCCTCGTTGAGGACGAACAGGCTCATCACGTTCCAGGTGACGTCGAGGTCGCGGTGCTCGGCGACCTCACCCACCCAGCGGCTCGTCATCCAGGCCCAGGGGCAGTTCGGGTCGAACCAGAACTCCACGGCGGTGCGCTCGGTGGTGGGGTCGGTCGGGTTGTCCACAGTCGTCTCGGTCACGATCCGAGCGTACGCGGCGTCGCTAGGCTGGAACCCATCGTCCCGCCGGCGCACGACGCCGTCCGGGGCCCCGTACGCGGACACCGATCGTCCGCGTCCCCAGCGAAGATGGAGCGTTGCGTGCCCGGAGAGAACCTCACCCGAATCGAAGCCCAGGAGCGCGCGGCCGTCGTCGCCGTGCAGACGTACGACGTCGAGCTCGACCTGACCCGCGGCGCCGACAGCTTCGGCAGCACCACGCGGGTGCGCTTCACCGCCACCGCCGGCGCATCGACCTTCATCGACGCCATCACGAAGACCGTGCACTCGATCACGCTGAACGGCTCGGCGCTCGACGTCGCCGCGGTGAACGACGGCGTGCGCATCCAGCTCGACGACCTGCAGGAGCAGAACGAGCTCGTGGTCGTCAGCGACGCGCTGTACACGAACACCGGTGAAGGCCTGCACCGCTTCGTCGACCCGGTGGACGACGAGGTGTACCTGTACTCCCAGTTCGAGGTCCCCGACTCCCGCCGCATGTTCGCGGTGTTCGAGCAGCCCGACCTGAAGGCCGAGTTCTCCTTCACCGTGACGGCGCCGTCGCGGTGGCAGGTCGTCTCGAACTCCCCCACGCCGGAGCCGCACGTCGACGGTGACGTCGCGACCTGGGCCTTCCCGCCCACCGCGCGCATCTCGAGCTACATCACCGCGCTCGTCGCCGGCCCGTACGAGGTCGTGCGCGACGAGCTGACCAGCCGCGACGGCCGGACGATCCCGCTCGGCGTCTTCGCGCGCAAGTCGCTCGCCTCGTACCTCGACCCCGAGTACGTGTTCGACATCACGAAGAAGGGCTTCGCGTACTTCGAAGAGAAGTTCGACGTCGCCTACCCCTTCGACAAGTACGACCAGCTGTTCGTGCCGGAGTTCAACGCCGGTGCGATGGAGAACGCCGGCGCGGTCACCTTCACCGAGACCTACGTGTTCCGGTCGAAGGTCACCGACGCCATCAAGGAGCGCCGGGTCGTCACGATCCTGCACGAGCTCGCCCACATGTGGTTCGGCGACCTGGTCACCATGAAGTGGTGGAACGACCTGTGGCTCAACGAGTCCTTCGCCGAGTGGGCCTCCACGATCGCCACGGCTGAAGCCACCGAGTGGACCGAGGCCTGGACCACGTTCCAGGCGATGGAGAAGTCCTGGGCCTACCGCCAGGACCAGCTCCCCTCGACGCACCCGATCGTCGCGACGATCAACGACCTCGAGGACGTCCAGGTCAACTTCGACGGCATCACCTACGCGAAGGGCGGCTCGGTCCTCAAGCAGCTCGTCGCCTGGGTCGGCATCGACGCGTTCTTCGCCGGTGTCTCCGCCTACTTCAAGAAGCACCACCACTCGAACACCGAGCTCCGCGACCTGCTCGTCGAGCTCGAGGCGACGAGCGGCCGTGAGCTGACCGAGTGGTCGAAGCTCTGGCTCGAGACGGCGGGCGTCAACACCCTGCGCCCCGAGATCGAGACCGACGACTCCGGTGTCATCACCTCGTTCACAGTCCTGCAGGAAGCCCCCGCCGACTACCCGACGCTGCGCCCGCACCGTCTGGCGATCGGCGTGTACGCCTTCCGGAACGACGAGTCCGCGCCGTTCGGCGCCGACACGGCCTCCGCCGGCGGCAAGCTCGAGCGGGTCCACCGCGTCGAGATCGACGTCGACGGTGCCCGCACCGAGGTGCCCGAGCTCGTCGGCGTCCAGCGCGGCGACCTCGTGCTCCTGAACGACGACGACCTGGCCTACGCCAAGATCCGTCTCGACGAGCACTCCCGGCGCACCGCGATCGAGCACCTCGCGTCGATCGCGAACCCGCTCGCCCGCTCGATCGTCTGGGGTTCCGTGTGGGACGCCACGCGCGACGCCGAGTCCCCGGCCAGCGACTACGTCCGTCTCGTGCTGGGCAACATCGCGACCGAGACCGAGTCGACGACCATCCGCACGACGCTCTCGCAGCTGCTGCTCACCGCACGCAACTACGTGGCACCGGGCTCGGTCGAGGCCACGGTCCGCACCGTCGGCGACACGCTCTGGCAGCTCGCGTCCTCGGCCGAGGCCGGTTCGGACGCGCAGTTCCAGTTCGTGAAGTTCTTCGCGCAGGTCCCGTCCACGCCCGAGCACGTCGCGACCCTGCAGGGCCTCCGCGACGGATCGGTCACGCTGCAGGGCCTCGAGATCGACACCGACCTGCGCTGGGAGCTGCTCGAGGGCCTCGTGCTCGCGGGTGCTGCGGACAACGCAGAGATCGACGCCGAGCTCGCCGCGGACAAGACCGCGTCGGGCGAGCAGGCCGCGGCCCGCGCCCGGGCGACGATCCCCACGGCCGAGGGCAAGCTGGCGGCGTTCTCGTCGCTGGTCGACTCGTCCGAGCTGCCGAACGCCATCGTGCGCCAGACCACGGTCGGGTTCCAGCACGTGAACAGCCCGGTGCTGCTCGAGGGCCTCGTGCCGAAGTACTTCGAGGTGCTCACGCGCATCTGGGCCGAGCGCAGCTACCACATGGCGGACACCATCGTCTCGGGCCTCTACCCGGCGCCGCTCGCGTCGGCCGAGCTCCGTGACGCCGCCGCCGCGTGGCTCGAGGAGCACCCGGAGACGCCGGCGCTGCGCCGCATCGTGTCCGAGAGCCTCGCGGGCACCGAGCGCGCACTCCGGGTCCAGGCCGCCGACGCCTGACCCTTGCTCTGATCCGGCGGGGTCTTGGTGTTCCTCCAGGGATGCCGAGGCCCCGCCCTTTACGATCGTCCGGATGATCTTCCTCGCTGCTTCGACCGACGACGCGTCCAAGTGGATGTCGAGCTCCTTCACCGAGTTCGTCACCGTCTGGCGTGTGCCGATCGTCATCGTGGTGACCGTGCTCGTCGCCATCGTCGTCCGGCTGATCCTGCGGCGCACGATCAAACAGGTCGTCGACCGCATCGTGAACGGCGTCAAGAAGCGTCAGGGCGCCGCCGATACCCAGGCCCTCATCGCCTCACCCGTGCAGACCGCGCGGGTGGTGCAGCGAACCCGGACGCTCGGCAGCGTGCTCGAGAACCTGGCGACCGTCGCAGTCGTCATCATCGCCCTGGCCGTGATCATCCCGCAGGTCCTCCCGAACGCCGCGGTCGGGATCGTCGGTGGTGCGTCCCTCGTCGCAGCCGGCCTCGCCGTCGGCGCCCAGTCCATCGTGAAGGACCTGCTGTCCGGCATCTTCATGATCCTCGAGGACCAGGCCGGCGTCGGTGACGTCGTCGACACCGGGCAGGCCACCGGTGTCGTCGAGAACGTCGGGCTGCGCGTCATGCAGATCCGCGACGTGAACGGGATCCTGTGGTTCGTGCCGAACGGCCAGATCCTGCGCGTCGGCAACCTGTCGCAGGGCTGGTCGCGCGTGCTCGTCGACATCACCGTGCCCTACGACACCGACATCGACGCCGTGCAGGACGCCCTGCTCAAGGCCGCCGTCACGATGTCCCAGGAGTCCCGCTGGCGGCAGCGGATCGTCGAGAAGCCCGAGATCTGGGGCCTGCAGTCGATCACCGACGCCGGCATGGTCTTCCGCCTCGTCGTGAAGACCCGCGCGTCCGAGCTGGACGTCGTCGGCCGGGAGCTCCGCACCCGCCTGAAGCACGCGGTCGACGAAATCGGCATCACCCTGCCGGCGATGGCGATGATCATGCCCGAGGGTTGGGAGAACGCCACCTCGATCAACGGCCTGCGCACCGTCCGGACCCAGCCGACGCCGGCCCCCACGAAGCCCCGGCGTCCCAAGCGCAACATCCTCGGGCAGCCGATCCGCACCGACGACCCCGACAGCGGGAAGGACCCCCGATGACCGACCCCACACTCCCGAGCGGCACGGGCGGGCCCGGAGCACGCGGCTCGCTCGGCATGCCCGGTGCTCCAGGGATGCCCGGCTCGGTCGGCGTCCCGGCGCAGCCGATCACCCTGCGCGTCGGGGAGCACGGCGCCTCGGCCACCGGGTCGCTGTACGAGCGGATAGGCGGCGCCCCGACCTTCGACCGGCTCGTCCGGCGCTTCTACGAGGGCGTGCAGCAGGACGAGGTCATCTGGCCGATGTACCCGGCCGACGACCTCGAGGGTGCGATCTGGCGCCTGTCCGCCTTCCTGCAGCAGTACTGGGGCGGCCCGGGCACCTACAGCGAGCAGCGCGGCCATCCCCGCCTGCGGATGCGGCACAACCCGTTCCGCATCACGTCCGAGGCCCGGGAACGCTGGCTCCACCACATGCACGAGGCGGTCGAGTCACTCGAGCTCGCGCCCCTCGACGAAGCCGAGCTCTGGGGTTACCTCGACCGCGCTGCCCACGCGATGACGAACACCTTCGACTGACACACGCCCGGCACACGCCGTCGTGTCGTCGAGACGCCGCCGAATCCGGCGGCGTCTCGACGCTCCCGCGGCGTCTTCCGCTGACGCCGGCGTGCAGTGATCGTCGCGAGCGGCTGACGGGAGGCCCGTGGCGGCGCCGCCACGGGCCTCCCGTCCGCCGGTTCCCGCGTTCTCGTTCCCGCGGGACGCCGGCGTCTTCGGGCAGCGCGTCTCAGCGCACGGACGAGCCGGAGGCGAGGTCCTCGACCAGGGACGGCCGCGACGGCCGCCAGCCGAACGCCGACCGGGCGTGCGCGCCGGACGCCTCCTGGTGCAGCAGCAGGGCGTCGGCGAAGTCCCGCCCGAGCCGTTCGCGGCTCGCGTCGATGCTCTCGGCGACGACCGGTGCTCCGTGGGCCCCGGCCTCGGCGATCTGCCGGACGGTCGGGTTGTCGCCGGTCGCGGCGACGATGTACCCGTCGGGCTCGCCGCGGTGCAGCGCGAGGACGTAGAGCTCGCCGAGGTCGTCGACGTGCACCGTCGTCCACCGCTGCGAGCCGTCGCCCACCAGCTGCACCGGCTGCTCGCCGTCGCTGACGAACATCGCCGGGATGCCGGCGCCGCGCCCGTACACGATGCCAGGGGCGACGATGGTGCTCCGCACGTCGCTCCCCCGCAGCAGGGCCTCGTTCGGTCCGCGCCAGGCGGTCAACGCCGGCGGGTCGATCGGCGACTGCTCCGAGATGTCCGTCGAGTCACCGAAGGTGAAGATCCCGCCGGTGTGCACGAACGGCTTCGGTGTGCCGGCCAGGGCACCGATCGCGGTGCGGATGAAGTCCGGGTCGACGCCGGGCGCCGATGCCGTGTGGACCACGCCGTCGCTCTCGTGCAGCAGGCGTTCGACGACGTCGGTGTCGGTGACGTCGCCGACCAGGGCCCGGCCACCGGCGTCACGGACGTGCTGGGCCTTCTCGTCGGAGCGGACGAGCGCGGTGACCTCGTCGCCGTGGGCCACGAGGGAGCGGAGGACGGAGGAGCCGATGTAGCCGGACGCACCGGTGAGGAAGACGTGCATGCGGCCAGCCAACCACGGCGGCCGGGCGGCGTGGTCGTCGTTGTCGGCGTCGCTAGGAGCTCAGGGTCCAGGCGCGGCGCTTCACGAGCACGTGGCCGCGCGACGTCGTGAGTCGACTCCACGGACCCGTCTCGAACAGCCGGACCGGGTCGTGCCCGAGGAACCCGAGGCTCTCCCCCGCGAAGCCCGCACCGGCGGGCAGGTGCTCGACGCCGGGGACCGGTCGGCCCCAGACCTCGGCACGGATCCGTCGGACGATGGCCTCGCCGGCGTTGGACGGCACGGCGTCGGCGACCTCGGCGATGCCGTCGCGGGTGGCGCGGCGGAGGAGTTCCGGTGAGACGTCCGGCAGCGGGACCCAGCCACCGCGGGGCGGCGAGATGGCCGCCCACGTCACGGTGTGCACCTCGTGCGGCAGCTCGACCTCGATCGGGGTGGCCCGCGTCGGGTCGGCACCCTCGGCGTGTTCGGCGTCCTGCGCCTCGGCCAGCAGGCGGAGACGCTCGAGGAGCGACTGCAGCGGGACCACGGTGTCGATCGACGCCGGCTCGGTGAGCGAGAACGTGCGGAGGCCGAGCACCGTCGGCAGTTCGTCGAGCAGCCCGAGCGGGTAGAGGATCGCCGTGTAGACGGCCAGGACGCCGGAGTCGGCGATGAGCCGGACCGAGCCGTCCTCGATCCGGGCGGCACGTCCGAGGTACGTGCGGAGGTCACCGAGTGAGGCGGCGTCGGGAAGCGTGAACAAGTTGCCCATGTCGTCCCCGATCCTACCGGCCGTCGATGCCGCAGCACCTGGGCGTGGCGACCTGCGACGGGGTCGGGCGGCCGTTCGTAGACTGCACAGCGTGAACGGCGAACCCGACTTCCTGCGGACCCTGCGACTCGAGGACACCGGCGCGAGCACGGGCGAGACGATCCTGACCGGTGCCAGCCACTGGTCCCCCGGTGGACGGGTGTTCGGCGGGCAGGTGCTGGCGCAGTGCATCGTCGCCGCACAGCGCACGATCGAGGGACGCGACGTCCACTCGATGCACGGCTACTTCCTGCGGCCCGGCGACATCGACGTGCCGATCACCTTCGGCGTCGAGCGCATCCACGACGGTCGTTCGTTCGCGGCCCGACGTGTGCAGGCGTACCAGCGGGGTGTTCCGATCTTCTCGATGATCGCGTCGTTCCAGGTGCCGGACACCGGCATCGAGCACCAGGACCCGTACCCGGTGGACACCCCGGACCCGGAGTCCCTGCCGTCGGCCGCGTCGATCCTGTCCGCGATCGACCACCCGGTCGCACGTGCCTGGGCCGCGCGGTCCATCGACCTGCGACACGTCGAGGGGCCGGTGTTCGTCGACGTGCAGGGCGAGCACGTGCCGCACCAGGCGGTCTGGTTCCGGGTGCAGGGCGACCTGCCGGACGACCCGGCGCTCCACCGTGCGGTGCTCGGGTACGCGAGCGACCTGTCGATCCTCGAACCGATCATGCGGCGGCACGGCGTCGCTTGGGGCACGCCGGGGGTCAAGAGCGCGAGCCTCGACCACGCCATGTGGTGGCACCGCGACGGTCGCGCCGACGAGTGGATCCTGTACACGCAGGAGTCCCCGAGCGCACAGGGCGGACGGGGACTCGCGTTCGGTCGGATGTTCTCCCGCGACGGGCAGCTGCTGGCCACCGTCGCCCAGGAGGGCATGATGCGGGTGCCTACGGCCGGCTGAACTGCACCGGCTCCTCGAGGTAGCGCTCGCACGCGGCACGCTCGGTGTCGGTCAGTCGACGCGGACGGTTCGTCGCCGCGTCGACCATCACGAGTGCCGTCGTCGCCCGGGTGTACAGGACGGCGGGGTGCTGCCCCACCGGCGACCAGACCTCGTACGAAACGTCGATGCTCGCGCCTCCGAGCCGCCCGATCCACATCTGGATGTCGAGCGGTTGGCGGAGGTACGGGATCGACGCCAGGTACTCGAGGCGCTGGCCGGCGATCACCGTCATGGTGCCGGAACCCGGCCGACCGTCGATGATCGGCTCGGGCAGGTCGCCGTCGGGGTCCTCACCGGGATCGGCACCCCAGAACCCCACGATGCGCGCCTCTTCGAGGAGGCGCAGCATCGCGGAGTTGTTGACGTGACCGTAGGCGTCGATGTCGCTCCACCGCATGCGGATGGGAGCGTGCAGTCTCGCCACGAGGGTCAGTCGCGGGTGAGCTTGCGGTACGTCGCGCGACCGGGCTTCGCGGCATCGGCGCCGAGGCGCTCGATCTTGTTCTCCTCGTAGGCCTCGAAGTTGCCCTCGAACCAGTACCAGTTCGGCGTGCCGTCCTCGTTGAGGCCCTCCCACGCCAGGATGTGCGTGGCGATGCGGTCGAGGAACCACCGGTCGTGGGTGATGACCACGGCGCAACCGGGGTACTCGAGCAGGGCGTTCTCGAGGCTGCCGAGCGTCTCGACGTCCAGGTCGTTGGTCGGCTCGTCGAGGAGCAGCAGGTTGCCGCCCTGCTTGAGCGTCAGCGCCAGGTTCAGACGGTTGCGCTCACCACCGGACAGGATGCCGGCGCGCTTCTGCTGGTCCGGGCCCTTGAAGCCGAACTGCGACACGTAGGCGCGGGACGGGATCTCGGTCTTGCCGACCTGGATGTAGTCGAGTCCGTCGGACACGACCTCCCACAGGTTCTTGTTCGGGTCGATGCCACCACGGCTCTGGTCGACGTACGAGATGTCGACCGTGTCGCCGATCTTCAGCGTGCCGCCGTCGAGGGGCTCGAGGCCGACGATCGTCTTGAAGAGCGTGGTCTTGCCGACACCGTTCGGGCCGATGACGCCGACGATGCCGTTGCGGGGCAGCGTGAACGACAGGTCGCCGATGATGACGCGCTCACCGAACTGCTTGCGCAGGTGCTCGGCGTCGATGACCTGCGAACCCAGACGCGGGCCGACCGGGATCACGATCTCCTCGAAGTCGAGCTTGCGGGTGCGCTCGGCCTCGGTGACCATCTCCTCGTAGCGGGCGAGACGGGCCTTCGACTTCGCCTGACGGCCCTTGGTGTTGCTCCGGACCCAGTCGAGCTCGGACGACAGGCGCTTCGCGAGCTTGGCGTCCTTCTTGCCCTGGACCTCGAGACGAGCACGCTTCTTCTCGAGGTAGGTCGAGTAGTTGCCCTCGTACGGGTACAGGCGGCCACGGTCGACCTCGGCGATCCACTGGGCGACGTGGTCCAGGAAGTACCGGTCGTGGGTCACGGCGAGGACGGCACCGTGGTACTGCTGCAGGTGCTGCTCGAGCCAGAGCACGCTCTCGGCGTCGAGGTGGTTGGTGGGCTCGTCGAGGAGGAGCAGATCGGGCTTCTGGAGCAGCAGCTTGCAGAGCGCGACGCGGCGCTTCTCACCACCGGACAGGTGGGTGACGAGTTCGTCCCCCGGGGGGCACTGCAGCGCGGCCATGGCCTGCTCGAGCTGGGAGTCGAGGTCCCACGCGTCGGCGGCGTCGATGTCCTCCTGCAGGGTGCCCATCTCGGCCAGGAGCGCGTCGAAGTCGGCGTCCGGCTCGGCCATGAGCGCCGAGATCTCGTTGAAGCGCGCGAGCTTGCCGTGGATCTCGCCCACGCCCTCCTGCACGTTCTCGAGCACGGTCTTGCTCTCGTCGAGCTCCGGCTCCTGCATGAGGATGCCGACGCTGAAGCCCGGCGTGAGCTTCGCCTCGCCGTTGGACGGCTGGTCGAGACCCGCCATGATCTTCAGGATCGTCGACTTGCCCGCACCGTTCGGTCCGACGACGCCGATCTTGGCACCGGGGAGGAACGACATCGTGACGTCGTCGAGGATCAGCTTGTCGCCGACCGCCTTGCGGGCGCGGACCATCTGGTAGATGTACTCAGCCATATCGGCCCCAAGTGTAGTGACACCGCCGGAGCACCGCTCGCCCGACGCCGGATCGCCGCTTCCCGCACCTGTACGAACAAGCCTGTTGTTCGCGACACGGACGACGTAGCTTGGCCTCACCCCGCTACCTCGGGCCCGTCGCCCACCACGACGAGGACCAGGATCAGGACCACGGACAGGACGAGGACCATGACCACGCACACGACCACGACCCCGTCGCGGCTCCGCCGCCTCGCGCTCCCCTTCGTCGGAGCGATCGCACTCACCGTCGCGCTCATCGCCCCGGTGTCGCCGGCATCGGCCGCCGGTGCCGTGCCGAAGGGCAGCCCCTACCTGCTGTACACGGCGAGCATCAGCGCCAACGGCACGGGCACCGGCTACTCGTCGTACATCAACGTGCACGACGCCCACAACAACGCCTACTCGTTCGGGATCCAGTCGGACAAGGGCTCCCCGCAGAGCAAGGGCAAGCCGCGCTACATCTGGGAGCGCGTGCAGAACGGCAAGTTCACCTACGGCTACCTGGGCCTGGCCACCAACAAGCTCACGCCCATCGGCATGCGCTGGTACAAGAACGACGTCGCGACGATGATCGTGAACCACAAGACGATCGGCACCCTCAAGCTCAACCTCGACGGTCGCCTGTTCTTCAACGCCGAGGCCAACGCCCGCCTGAACGGTGACGTCGTGCACTCGACGGTGCAGAACACCCGCATCACGGTCGGTGACCGCAAGTCGAACACCGGCCTGAACGGCAAGTGGGACACGAGCTTCTCGTTCCACGGGCTGAAGGCGAAGCAGACGAACAGCCCGCGGGTGCAGGGCGCCAGCTTCAAGATCGACGGCCGCGTGACCGGGCTGCCCCGAGGCGGCAACTGGGACACCGCCCAGGTCTCCGGCATCGGGATGATCGCCCAGAAGTGGTGACCGACGCGACGCGGTGAACCGCACGCGCACCCGGCGGCCTGATCCGCACCCTGACTCCGGTCGGCGTGCGGGTCAGGCCGCTTCGGCGTCGTGGGCGTGGTCGTCGAGGGGCGGCGCGGGGTCCCAGGGGGCGGCGTCCTGTTCGAGGACGTGCTCGGACGGCCCCGCGGGCTCCTCGCCGTCGCCGAGCGGCGGTGCCCCGTGGACTCCGTCGACGTCGCCGTCACCGTCACCGTCACCGTCGCTGTCACCGTCCGGACCGTGCTCGGTCGCCGGTGCGTGGTCGTGCGAGCCGTCCGGCTCCGCCCCGTGGTCGGACCCGTGACCAGCGCCGTGCCCCGCCGGGTCGCGGACCTCGCCGGTGCGGGGGTCCACCCCGCGCAGGCCACCCTGCCCCGAGGTGCCGTCGCCGACCTGCCGCGGCACCCGCAGCCAGTTGCTGATCCCCCACGCCAGGTCGTGGCCGATGCCGTCGGCGTCGATCTCGACCGAGGTCCCGCCGCGACCGTCGCGTTCCCACGTGCGGATGCGGACCCGGCCGGCGACGACGATCCGGTCGCCCTTCTTCAGGGACTTGTACACGTTCGACGCGAGCGACCGGAACGCCGTGACGGTGTACCAGTTGGTGGCGCCGTTGACCCAGGCGGCGGTGGCCCGGTCCCAGCGACGAGAGGGTGAGGCGAGTCGGAGACTCGTGATGGCGATGCCGGTCTCGGTGACGAGGTGCCGGGGCTCGGTGGCGACGATTCCGCAGACGGTGATGATGTCGTTCATGGGTCGATCGTCACGGAGCCCGGGGCCGCGTCAGCGACCCCGGGCTCGATCTGTGGCGTGCGGACCCGATCAGGTGACCTGTGGAGGACGAGTCCCCCGGGCCTCCTGTCCGGACCCGGTCAGTGCGCTCGGAACTCGGGCCGGGCGGCCAACGGTCCGAGCGCGGCGTGGACCGCGCCCTTCGCGGACTCGAGGGACGGGTACGGCCCGCCCGCCCGTCGTCGTCCGTAGAGCTCGACCTGGAACCCGTCCGCCGCGCGGTGGATGCTGCCCACTGCTCCGGCCGGACCGATCGCGACCCAGGTTCCCGTGTTGTCCGTCATGTTCGAACCACCTCCTCGTGGCCCTGCCGCCCCGGGGTCAGGACGCCAGGATGTACTGACTGTAGGCCTTCCGCACCTTGTTCACCTTGGGCAGCGCGACTGCGAGGCAGTAGCCCTGTCCGGGGTTCTTCGCGAAGAAGTCCTGGTGGTACTCCTCTGCCGTGTAGAACGTCGAGAGCGGCTCGATGGTGGTGACGATGCCGCCGTCCCAGATGTCCGACGCCCGCTCGATCGCGCGCTCGAACAGCTCGCGCTGCGCGTCGTCGGCCGGGAACATCGCCGAGCGGTACTGCGTGCCGACGTCGGCCCCCTGGCGGTTCAGCTGCCGGGGGTCGTGCAGCGTGAAGAAGACGTCGAGGATCACGTCGGCCGGGATCACCGACTCGTCGAACGTCACCGCGACCGCCTCGGCGTGCCCCGTCGTCCCGGTGCACACCAGTTCGTACGAGGGCTCCTCGACCCGTCCGCCGACGTAGCCGGACACCACGTCCTGCACACCCTGGAGCGTGCGGTACACGGCGTCGAGACACCAGAAACATCCACCTGCGAGCACGAACGTGGTCATGGCCACAACCTCTCTCCGGGCTGCCCGTGCAGCCCCGTCGTTCCTCCACAACAGTGTGCGCGGGGACCCTGTTCCCCAGATCGGACGTTGCCCCTCGGCGTGTCGGTGGTCCCCCGTAGCGTCGGCACCACACCGACCAGGAGGCCAGCGATGCAGACCATCACCGAACCCGCACTGCGGATCCGCACCGTCCCGCTGGCCCGCGCCCGGGGCGACTACCGCATCCTCGACGTCCGCGACGACCTGAGCCGGGTCACCCGGGCCAACGGTGAGATCGTCGGCTACGTCGACCGCATCGACGTCGCCGGCGACACCGCCTACCGTGCCCGCCGGTACGTCGCGACCGAGCGCCGGTTCGTCGAGCTGCCGAGCGTGTGGTCCGCCGACGACGCCGTGGACACCCTGCGCTGGTCATGATGTTCCACATTGGAATCATCTGCACCGGGATGCACGGAACGCCGTCCGGCCTCCCCGACGCCTGACCGTTCCGTGGGTATGGTGCGCGCATGGACTGGTGGAACGACCTGACCGACTGGACTTCGTCCGACACGGGTTGGCGGGTGCTCTCGGGCGCTGTGATCCCCTTCGTCGCCATCGTCGTGGCGGGCGTCATCGCAGCGCTCATCGGGCGCAGCGCGACCAAGCGGGTCATGGCGCTCCAGGAGCGGGAATCGAAGAACGCGGCCGTCGCCGCGATCCTGACGGCTGCGCGCAAGGCAGCGGCATGGGGATCGCTCGGACACGACGAGCGCGCCTACGCCGACCACCTCGCCGAGGACGCCGACATCCGGCTGCGCCTGCTCCCCGTGCAGGGTGCGCCGCTGGCCGCGAACTGGGCCCAGCACGAGATCGCCGACATCAAGAAGAACTCGTCGACGTTCAGCTTCCAGGCGGACCAGTCCCTCGCCGAGTTCCGTGACCGCCTGCTCGACTGGCAGGCGCGACCGAGCCGTGCGCGCAAGCTCTTCAAGGCCGACCTCGAGCGCTGGAAGTTCGAGTCCCCGGACCCCGACGCCGACCTGATCAAGCGCCAGCAGGACTGGAACGCCGACCAGGCCGAGGCCCCGCGCACGCAGGCACCCGCACAGGCCCCGGCGCCGGCCCCGGCGGCGGCTCCGGCTGCGGCTGCTCCCGCCGAGCGTCCCACCCCGACGACGACCTCGCTGCGTCCGGCGCAGCGCCCCGCGTCCGCACCCTCGACTCCTCCGGCGCCGACCGCTGCCGCAGCCGGTGCTGCCGCGCCCGCTGCGTCTGCCGGTGCCGCCGGCGGGACGACCCCGTCGTTCTCCGTGAACCGTGGTGCGAGCACGAACCCGAACCGCGGCAGCGCCGACCAGAACGCCACGCGCTCCTTCGGTGACAACACCACTCGCGTCTACGGCAACGACGAGGCTGCACCCCCGGTCCGTCCGGCGCTCGGCACCCCGACCTCGCCCGCCCGCTCCGTCCAGGGCCGCGGCACGGACGACACCGAGGTCGTGGACGACGACAGCGCCACGCGGGCCTTCGGCGACGCGAGCGCCACCCGCACCTTCGGCGACACCGACCGCGCAGCGCGGAACGACCGTCCGTCCTCGTCCGACCGCCCGGTCGCGACGCCCACCGCGGCCGACGCCCACGTCAACCGGGCGCCCGCGAACGACGTCCCGCCCGCATCGGCACCCCGGGTCGACACCCCCGGCGCGACGAACACCACGTCCGTCCCGACGCGTCTGAACCAGGCCCCTGCCGAGCCGGCCGACGCGAACGAGACCTCGGAGGCGCCGTACACGCAGCCGATCAGCGCCGCCGAACTCCGACGCCGCGCCGCGGACGACGACGAGTAACCACCCGCACGACGAGAACAGGGCCGCCATCCGGAGAGGATGGCGGCCCTGTTCGTCTTCGGCGCCCCCGGCAGGAATCGAACCCGCGGCACGGTGGGTAGAAACCACCTGCTCTATCCACTGAGCTACGGAGGCGAGCAGCGTCGATTGTAGCGGCGAGCAGCCACCGGACGCTCGATGCGCGCCCCGCCGCGTCGCCGTGACAGGACCCGGCGGTCGCCCAACGGTCGGCCGCCGTCTGCTCCCCGTTCCCCTCCGCGACACCCGCGCTTCGTAGCGTCCGGAGCATGCGCACCACCGGTTCCGTCCTCGCCGTCGTGCCCGCACGTGCCGGGTCGAAGGGGATCCCCGGCAAGAACCTGCGCACGGTCGCGGGTCGTTCGCTGGTCCGTCGCGCGGTCGACTCGGCACGACGTGCCGCCCGCATCGACGAGGTCGTCGTCACGACCGACGGTGACGCCATCGCTGCCGAGGCCGTCGCCGCCGGTGCCACCGTGGTCCGCCGCCCGGCCGAGCTCGCCGGTGACGAGGCGTCCTCGGAGTCCGCCCTGCTGCACGTCCTCGACGCCATCAGCACGCCGCTGCCCGAGGTCCTCGTCTTCGTGCAGGCGACCTCGCCCTTCATCGACCCGGCCGACCTCGACGCCGCCGTCGCGCGCGTGGTCGACGGGCACGCCGACGCGGTGTTCGCCGCCACGCCGTCGCACGCGTTCCTGTGGCGGACCGCCCCGGACGGCACCGCGGTGGCGGTGAACCACGACGCTGCGACCAGGCCCCGCCGCCAGGACCGGGAGCCCGAGTACCGCGAGACCGGCGCCTTCTACGTGATGCGGACGGCGGGGTTCCTCGAGAACCGGCACCGGTTCCACGGCCGCGTCGAGCTGGCCGTCGTCGACGGCGCCGGCGCGATCGACATCGACGACGAGGCCGACCTGGCCCTCGCCGAAGCCCTCGCCGAAGCGCCCGCCCCCACCACGACCCGAGACCCATCCCCGACGCGGGCCACCCCCGCACCGAACGGAGCACCATGACCGTCACCATCGGTACGTCCACGATCGGCGCGGGCCACCCCGCGTACCTCATCGGCGAGATCGGCCTCAACCACAACGGCGACGTCGACATCGCGAAGCAGCTCATCGACGTCGCTGCCGACGCGGGCTTGCAGGCCGTGAAGTTCCAGAAGCGCACCCCCGCGATCTCCACGCCGGAGCACATGAAGAACACCCCGCGCAGCACCCCGTGGGGCGACATGACCTACCTGGAGTACCGCTACCGCGTCGAGTTCGACCGCGACCAGTACATCGAGATCGGCGACCACGCGACCCTCCGCGGGCTCGACTGGTTCGCGTCGCCGTGGGACGAGCCGTCGGTCGACTTCCTCGAGGACCTCAACGTCGTCGCGTACAAGATCGCCTCGGCGTCCGTCACCGACCTCGGCATGCTCGCCGCCGTCGCCGCGACCGGCAAGCCCGTCATCCTGTCGACCGGCATGTCCACGCTCGAGCAGATCGACGCCGCCGTCGAGGCCCTCGGCACCGACCGCCTCGTCCTCATGCACGCGACGTCGACCTACCCACTGCCGGCTGAGGAGGCGAACCTCCGCATGATCGACACCCTCGCCCACCGCTACGCGGGCGTCCCCGTCGGGTACTCCGGCCACGAGCCCGGCCTGCAGATCTCCATCGCCGCGGTCGCCCTCGGTGCCACGGCCGTCGAGCGCCACATCACGCTCGACCGCACGATGTGGGGATCCGACCACGCCGCGTCGCTCGAGCCGCACGGCCTGAAGACGCTCGCCCGCGACATCCGCATCATCGAGACCGCCCTCGGCGACGGCGTGAAGCGCATCTTCCCCGGCGAGCAGGCACCGCTCGCGAAGCTGCGTCGCGTCGGCGCGTGAGCGCATGCAGTCCCCATCCGACCGTCGTCGAGCAGGCACCGCTCGCGAAGCTGCGTCGCGTCGGCGCGTGACCGGCCCGGTCGACGGGACCCGCGCCTTGGAAGCGCCGGCTGACGGCAGTGGGTCGACGGTCGGACGGGAGGCGCGCCTCCCGTCCGACGCGTCACCACGCGTCCGACGCGTGGTCGGCCTGGTCGACACCGACTCGTTCGCGAAGTGGGGCGCCCACCTGCTGGCGAGCGCCCCGGCGGACTGGGACCTGGAGCTGCGCACCGTGGCGACCCCGAGGTCGGCGAGTCCGAAGCAGCTGCGGTCGGCGTTCCGCGGGCTGGACCGGCGCCTCGCCCACCTGCACCGCGAACCGCCCGCCCCGAAGGACGTCGACGCCGTCGTCGAGGAGCTCCGACAGGACCCGCCGGACGCCGTCCTGGTGTCGTTGATCGGACCGGTGGCCGAGCTCTTGATCGACGAGGTGCACCGGCGGATCCCGGACCGGCCGGTGCTGGTGTCGGGGCTGCCGGGGATCTCGTTCCCGTCCAAGTGGAAGGGCATCTTCTTCCGTGCCCGGGCCGACCTGTTCGTGCTGCACAGCCACCGCGAGGTCCGCGCGTACGAGGAGATGGCGCGCGAGGGCGGGGTCGAGCCGCACTTCGCGCTCGCCACGCTGCCGTTCGCGCGGGGTGCCGGCGCGACCGGCGGCGACTCCGTCGTCTTCGCGGCACAGCCGAGTGTGCCGTTCGAGCGGGCCGACCGTGCCCTCGTCGTGCGGTGGCTCGTCGAGACGGCGCGGGCGCACCCGGAGTGGCGCGTCGTCATCAAGACGCGCGCTGCGGCCGGCGAGCACCAGACGCACCGCGAGGAGCACCCGTACCCGGACCTGGTGCCCGCGGACGCGCCGACCAACCTCGTGGTGGAGAGCGGGCCGATGGCCGAGCACCTCGACCGTGCGGTGGCGCTCGTGACGATCAGCTCGACCGCGGTGCTCGAGGCGGCGGCACGGGGCGTGCCCGCGCTCACGCTGACCGACTTCGGGATCGGGCGGCACCTGATCAACGAGGTGTTCGTGGGGAGCGGCCTCGAGGGTGACGCCGTCGACCTGGTCGACGGACGGTTCGGCGTCGTCCGGCCGGAGTGGATGCGGGACAACTACTTCCACCCGGCCTCGGAGGACGACTGGCAGCACCGGCTCGTGGAGCTCATGGCCCGACGGGACGCCGGGACGCTGGTGGACCGGGCGCCGGCACGGCGGAGTCGCGGTGGGGTGCTGCGCCGCGCGTGGGAGCGGAAGAACGCCCTCGGTGGGGCCGATCGCAGCCCGCTCGGGCTGGTGGCACTGGGCATCGGGGCGCCGATCCGGGGCGCGAAGCGCCTGGCGCGACGCGTGCGGGCGCTGGTCGATCCGCCGGAGCCCGTGGTGGTGGCGGCGCCGACGTCGCAGCGTGCGGGGGCGCGGGCCGCGGCGCGTTCAGAGCGCCTTGGCCACCGCGAGCAGGAGTTGGTCGCGGGTCGGGACGCCGGGTGAACGGAAGACCTCGGTGCCGTCGTCCTGCCGCACGATGATCGTGGGCGTCGACCGGATACCGAGGTCTTCCGCGTCGTCGGGGTGCGCCGCCACGTCGCGTTCGGTCACGGTGAGACCGGGGACGAGCGCCGACGCCTCGGCCGACACCCGGCGGGCGGCGGCGCACGGCGCACAGAAGGCGGACGTCCAGAGGTCGAGCTGCATGTGGTCCTGCAACGCGGCGGGTGGGGGTTCTACTCCCGGTCGAACTCGCCGCTGCGGTCGCCGCGGTCCTGCAGGTCGTCGACCGGGTCGGACTCGCTGGGCTCGTAGGTGAACTCGACCGAGATCTGGTCGAGGACCTGGCGGGACTTGGTGGCGCGGTAGGTGAAGGCCGTCTGCAGGCCCTCGACGTCGGCGAACACCGTGACCTCGTCGTCCAGCGCGTCGCTCGTGGCGGTGCGGGTGTCGGTCGTGCCGTCGAAGGGGCCGCCGTGGAAGATCGCGGTGTACTCGTCGCCTTCGTGGATGGTGATGTCGCTCATGCCTCCCTTCTACCAGGCGGCGGCTGGTGCAGTCTGTCGAGCCCGTCGTTGCGCTATGCATAGCACGGCTATATAGTTCAGCTATGGAAACACCGCGTGAGCAGACGATCGAGACCCTCCTCGTCTCCGTCAACCGCCTGATCCGCAGCGCCGTCCAGTCGACGGGCAACACCACGTCCACCGCGGTCTGGCGCACGCTGGGCATCCTCGAGACCGACGAACCCCTGCGACTCGGTGAACTGGCCACCGCCTCCCGTGTGGCGCAGCCCACGATGACCCGACTCGTCGCCGGCATGCTCGCCGACGGCCTGGTCAGCCGCAGCGTCGACCCGGACGACTCCCGCGGGCAGCTCATCGAACTCACCGAGGCCGGACGCGAACGGCTCGCTTCCTGGCGCTCCACCCTCACCAGCACGGTCGGTCCGTTGTTCGCCGACCTGACCGACGACGACTGGGACGTCCTGCACCACGCGGCGAACCTGATCGCCCAGCGCACCCGGACAACCCCCAACGGAACGGAGATCCCCGCGTGAACGCCCACGCACCCGCCGGCCAGTCCGGCTCCATCCTCAAGCAGTCGTCCGCGGTCTGGGCGATCGCCTTCGCCTGTGTCGTCGCGTTCATGGGCATCGGCCTCGTCGACCCGATCCTCCCGGCGATCGCGGCGTCCCTCAAGGCGACCCCCGCGCAGACCGAGCTGCTCTTCACGAGCTACCTCGCCGTCACCGGTGTCGCGATGTTCTTCACCAGCTGGGTCTCCAGCCGCATCGGCGCGAAGCGCACCCTGCTCATCGGACTCGCCCTGATCGTGCTCTTCTCGGTGCTCGCGGCAACGTCGAACAGCGTGTGGAGCATCATCGACTTCCGTGCCGGCTGGGGCCTCGGCAACGCGCTCTTCATCTCCACCGCGCTCGCGACCATCGTCGGGGCGGCGTCCGGCGGCACCGCCTCGGCGATCATCCTGTACGAGGCAGCGCTCGGCCTCGGCATCGCCGTCGGTCCCCTCGTCGGAGGTCTGCTCGGCTCGGTGAGCTGGCGCGGCCCGTTCTTCGGCGTCACGACCCTGATGGCCGTCGCGTTCATCGCCATCGTCGCCCTGCTGAAGACCGGCAGCCTCGAGAAGCCCACGCCGACGAAGCTCTCCGCACCCTTCCGCGCCCTGACCCGTCCGGCACTCGCCGCACTGGCCGCGACCGCGCTGTTCTACAACATCGGCTTCTTCGTCCTGCTGGCGTACACGCCGTTCCCGCTCGGCTTCGGCGCACTCGGCATCGGGTTCACGTTCTTCGGCTGGGGTGTCGGTCTCGCGATCACGTCGGTGTGGGTCGCCCCGATGCTCACCGCCCGTCTCCGGAGGACGACGGTGCTGAAGATCGCGCTGCCCCTGCTCGCGCTCGACCTGTTCGCCGCGGCCCTCGTCGTGCGGTCCCAGGTCGGCCTGATCATCTGCGTCGTCATCGGCGGCCTCGTGCTCGGTGTCCTGAACACCGTGCTCACCGAGTGCGTCATGGAGGCCACCGACCTCCCCCGCTCGGTCGCCTCGAGCGCCTACTCCGCCGTCCGCTTCATCGGCGGCGCCATCGCCCCGCCCGTCGCGACCCTGCTCGCCGACGCGTACTCCCCCTCGGCCGCGTACGTGTTCGCGGGTGCATCCGTCGCGGTCGCCTTCGTCGTGATCCTCTGCACCACCAGGGTCCTGCGCCGCGTCGACGACGGTCCCGAGCCGGAGCGCGTCGAGGCCGAGGCCATCACCGCCGGCGACATGGCCTAGCCGCCGGGGCTGCGGGCGCCTTCCCCCTTCCCCCACTTCTCCACGAACGGGCGAAATGCCGGAGTGTCCCCCGTGGGCACCCCGGCATTTCGCCCGTTCGTGCGTCCGCGCGTGCGCTCGCTCGCCCCTCGCCCCTCGTTCCACGCTCCACCCGCGAGCGGGCGAAATGCCCGGCCTCGACCGCAGAGCGACGCCGGCATTTCGCCCGCTCGCGCGGGGCTGGCGAGAACCGTGCGGCAGGCGGGGTAGACGGCGACCGCCTGGAGGCGCGGAGCGGCCTGCCGGGGTCGCCCGGGCCTCCAGGCGGTCGCCTATACCGTGTGCGGCTCGCGTCCCGGACGAGCGGGCGAAACATCCGGGTCCGTCCGCAGGGCGACCGCGGCATTTCGCCCGCTCGGCTGGACGCGGGCGGGCGGAGCCGCGACCGCAGCGCGGCCGCAGTCGGCGAGCGGGCAAAACATCCGGGTGCGTCCGCCGGGTGGCCGCGGCATTTCGCCCGCTCGTGGTGATGAGGCGGGATCGGCGCGGCAGGCGGGGTAAAGGGCGACCGCCTGGAGGCGCGGGGCGGCCTGCCGGGGTCGCCCCGGGCCTCCAGGCGGTCGCCTCCACCGCATGCGGCTCGCGTCCCGGACGAGCGGGCGGAACACCCGGGTGCGCCCGCAGGGCGACCGCGGCATTTCGCCCGCTCGCGCATCCGACGCACGGAACGGGCGCACAAGGGTGGGTCGGCTTGGGCGGGCGCAGCTGCACGTACGGGACGAACGCAGGGCGGGAATAGGATCGGGGACATGGCAACCGCGAATGACCGCCTCGTCTGGATCGACTGCGAGATGACCGGCCTCGACCTCGAGGTCGACGAACTCGTCGAGGTGGCCGTGGTCATCACCGACTTCGACCTCGAGCCCGTGCACCCCGGGTTCGACATCGTCATCAAGCCGGACCAGTCGGCGCTCGACAACATGAACGAGTTCGTGACGAACATGCACGTCACCTCGGGGCTCATCGACGAGATCCCGAACGGCGTGAGCCTGGCGGACGCCGAGTACCAGGTGCTCGAGTACATCCTCGAGCACGTCCCCGCCGAGGGCTCCGCCCCCCTCGCCGGCAACACCATCGGCACCGACCGTGCGTTCCTGTCGAAGTACATGCCGCGGGTCGACGGGCACCTGCACTACCGCAGCGTCGACGTGTCGAGCATCAAGGAGCTCTGCCGCCGCTGGTTCCCCTGCGTGTACTTCAACGCGCCGGAGAAGCACGGTGGGCACCGGGCCCTCGCGGACATCCTCGAGTCGATCCGCGAGCTCGAGTACTACCGCCGCGCCGGCTTCGTCGCCGAGCCCGGCCCGAGTACCGACGACGTGCGTGCCGTGCAGGCCGACGTCGTGGCGAAGTGGGAGTCACGGCTGGCGCAGCCCGCGGCCGAGTAGCGACACGGGTGGTCCGCACCCCGTCTCGCATGTACTACTATTGAGTGGTCGCGCCGGTCCGCCGGTTCGAACATGGTGGATATAGCTCAGTTGGTAGAGCGCCTGGTTGTGGTCTAGGAGGTCGCGGGTTCGAGACCCGTTATTCACCCCAGTCGAGGGAGAGTCCTGTTGCGTGTGACGCAACCGGGGCTCTCCCTCAGTGTTTTTCCGGGCACCTCCGGCGCCGTGCGGCTTCGCCGCGAGTGGTGAGCCACGAGTAGTGAGCCGCGAGTGATCAGCGCGGTGTGGGACGATCCACCCGTGATGGAGATGTCCGCCGACGCGTTCGAGCAACTCGTGACCGACGAACTCGACCTGCTGCCCGACGAGATGGTCGACGGGCTCGACAACGTGGTGTTCGTCGTCGAGGACGAACCGGAGAACGGCGAAGAGCTCTTCGGCGTGTACGACGGCATCGCGGCCACCGAGCGCGGGCAGTACGGCTTCGGCGAGCTGCCCGACCGCATCGTGGTGTTCCGCAAGCAGCACCTGGCCGAGTGCGACACCGTCGAGGAGCTCAAGGACGAGGTGCACACCACCCTCGTGCACGAGATCGGCCACTTCTACGGGATCGACGACGCGCGGCTGCACGAGCTCGGCTGGGCGTAGCGGCCAGCGACGCGCACCCGGCGGGCGGCGGGCGGCGGGCGGCGCCCGAGTTTCGGGCTCAGCGACATTCCTCGGGCCCACGAGCGCGAGAACTGTCGCTCACCGCGAAAACTCGCGCCGCCCCGCGCCCCGCCCCCGCGCCGCGCACCTCAGAACCGCGTCGGCCCCACCTCGTGGTACTT
>NZ_QKTD01000013.1:0-129151 GCF_003234695.1 Curtobacterium sp. MCLR17_042 | reverse complement strand
CGAGAGGGAAACGCCCGGTCACATTCCGAACCCGGAAGCTAAGCCTCTCAGCGCCGATGGTACTGCAAGGGGGACCTTGTGGGAGAGTAGGACGCCGCCGGACTTAACGTAGAAACACCAGGGAACCCCTGACCATTCGTGGTCAGGGGTTTTCTGCGTTCACGGCCCCTCCACAGGGCAGGTAGGAGGGACAGACCCCGCGGTAGGGTTGTCGGGTCATGACTGCGCCATTCACCACTGCCTCCGGCTCCGACATCCGCGTCCGCTTCTGCCCGAGCCCGACGGGGACCCCGCACGTGGGGCTCATCCGCACCGCGCTCTTCAACTGGGCCTACGCCCGCCACGCCGGCGGCAAGCTCGTGTTCCGCATCGAGGACACCGACGCCGCCCGCGACAGCGAGGAGTCGTACGCGCAGATCCTCGACGCGCTCCGCTGGCTGCGGCTCGACTGGGACGAGGGTGTGGACGCCGGCGGCGAGCACGGACCGTACCGGCAGTCCGAGCGCACCGCGATCTACGACGACGTGATCGCGAAGCTCAAGGAGTCGGGTCACATCTACGAGTCCTTCGTCACGCCGGACGAGATGGAAGCCCGGAACAAGGCGGCCGGTCGTGACCCCAAGCAGGGCTACGACAACCACGAGCGCGACCTGACCGATGCCGAGCGCCAGGCGTTCCGCGACGAGGGCCGCGAGCCGGCGCTTCGCCTGCGGGTCCCCGACCGTGACCTGAGCTTCGACGACCTGGTGCGCGGGGAGATCACCTTCAAGCAGGGCACGTTCCCCGACTTCGTGGTGGTCCGCCCGAACGGCAAGCCGCTGTACACGTTCACCAACCCGGTCGACGACGCCCTGATGGGCATCACGCACGTGCTCCGGGGCGAGGACCTGCTGTCGTCGACCCCGCGCCAGATCGCCCTGTACGAGGCGCTGTACGAGATCGGCCTCGCGCCCTCCATCCCCGTGTTCGGACACCTGCCGTACGTGATGGGGGAGGGCAACAAGAAGCTCTCGAAGCGTGACCCCGAGTCGAACCTGTTCCACCACCGCGCCGCCGGCATGATCCCGGAGGGGCTCGTCAACTACCTGGCGCTGCTCGGCTGGTCGATCGGCCCCGACCGCGACGTGTTCTCGATCGATGAGATGGTCGCGGCGTTCGACGTCACCGACGTGAACCCGAACCCGGCCCGCTTCGACCACAAGAAGGCCGAGGCGATCAACGGGGACCACATCCGTCTGCTGGCGCCCGAAGACTTCCGGTCGCGTCTGCTGCCGTACCTGTCGGAGTTCATCAGCGACCCGGCGACGCCGGAGCAGCTCGAGATCCTGACCAAGGCGGCTCCGCTCGTGCAGGAGCGCATGCAGCTGCTCGGCGAGTCGCCGGCGATGCTCGGGTTCCTGTTCACCTCCGACGCCGACCTCGTGGTCGAGGACGACGCACTGGCCTCGCTCAAGGGCGACACGGCGACGGTCCTGACCGCGAGCACCGCCGCGCTCGAGGGCGTCCAGGACTGGACCACCGAGGCCATCGAGGGTGCGCTCCGTGCGGCCCTCATCGACGAGCTCGGCCTGAAGCCCCGCGTCGCCTTCGGCCCGCTGCGCGTGGCAGTGTCCGGACGCCGGATCAGCCCGCCGCTGTTCGAGTCGATGGAGATCCTGGGCAAGGAGTCCACCCTGACCCGGCTCCGCGCCCTCGCGGCGCGCTGACCGACCGTGAGCAGTACGGAGCACGCCGACCAGGTCGTGTACGACGTCGCGGTCATCGGCGCCGGGCCGGCCGGCCTGAGCGCTGCGCTCAACCTGGTCCGGGCGAAGCGCACCGTGCTGCTCGTCGACGCCAACCGCCCCCGGAACGCCGCGACGCTGCGGTCGCACGGGTTCCTGACACGGGACGGCATCTCGCCGCTCGAGCTCCGCAAGCTCGGGCGGACCGAGGTCGAGGCGTACCCGGAAGCAACGGTCGTGCAGTCCGTCGTCGACCTGGTGGCCCCGGACCCCGACACGGACACCTGGCGGGTGCACGGTTCGTGGCGCGGCACCGAGCTCGAGGCCCGCGCCCGGACGGTCGTCGTGGCGACGGGGTTGCGTGAGGAGTTCCCGGCGCTGCCGATGCTGCGTGCGTTCTACGGCACGGCGGTGCACAGCTGCGTCGAGTGCGATGCGTACGACAAGGCCGGGCAGCCGCTCGCGTTCATCTGCGAGACCGACGACGTCGTCGACCGCGCTCTGCTCATCGCCGCGTGGACCGACGACCTGATCGTCTACACGAACGGGGTGGCGCCGCTCGACGACGCCGGCCGCGCTCGACTGGCGGCCGAGGGGGTCGTCGTGGACGCGCGAGTCGTCGAGGACCTCGAGGGCGATCGCACCGGGATGACCGGTGTCCGGCTCGCCGACGGCCACGTCGAGCCACGGTCCGGCGGGTTCGTCCGACCGGTGTGGCACGCCGACCTCGACTGGCTGCGCACGAGCGGGATCACGGACCCCGCGAGCGACACGCCCGGAGCGCTCGAGGGACTCCAGCGCGACACGCAGGGACTCCTCGTGGTCGACCGGGTGGGCCGGACGTCCGTCCCGGGGCTCTACGCCGTGGGAGACGTCACACCTCCCGGGCCGGAGCAGCTCATCGTCGCGGCCGGACACGGAGCCGCGACCGCCGCCGCCCTGCACCGAGACCTGGTGGGTGGTCTTGCGGACCTCCGGGATGCTGTACAGTAGTTGATCGTGCCCCGGGTGACCGGGCCAGAAGGCCGACAGGCCTTTTGGGGTATGGTGTAATTGGCAACACAGCGGTTTCTGGTACCGTCGTTCTTGGTTCGAGTCCAGGTACCCCAGCACTCGATGAACAGCCCCCGGGACATCCCGGGGGCTGTTCTCGTTTCCTTGACCTTCTCGTTCAGAGCGTCCTCATCGGCGATGCACGGCGCATCCACGGTCGCACCACGGCTGATCCGGAGGTTGCGCGGAACCGCACGATCCCCGAGCCGGGCGAGCCGCCGTGCGGGAGGCGCCTACGGCGGTGGACCGGTCGTTCCGGAGTCGTACCGTCCGTGGCGGACGCAGGCCGCGCCTCCAGGCCGGTTGCGGTTCCCCGCACCGGGCCGACGCCTGCTCGCGGGCCGGGGGAACGCGGACCTACGGTCGGAGGACCGTCGCGGGAGTCGTGGCGGTCCGCTGCTGAGCACCCGAGGTGTCATCGTGACCTCCGTCGACCCGCTGACGACCATCGATCCCTGGAACCACCCCGCAGCCGTGCCCGCGGCGGCCGACCACTCCGTACTGGACCGCTGGGACCGCGTGGTGGCGCTCCGGGGCGACGCCCCCGCCCTCGCGGGGGACGGCCGTCCGTACACCTACGCCGAAGCGGACCGGGCCTCGCGCACGCTGGCCGCAGCCCTGGCCGTGACGCTCCGACCCGACGACCACAGCGGCGCCGGTGTCGGCGACACCCCGGGCGGGGCATCGAAGCCGGTCGGGCTGATGGCGGGACAGTCGACCGAGGCCGTGATCGGGATCCTGGCGCTGGTGCGTGCCGGACGGACCGTGGTGGTGCTCGACGACCACCTGCCCGCAGCACGGCTGGCACACGTGGCCCGGCTCGCCGGCGTCGACGAGATCGTCGCCGACACCGAGCGTGCAGCGCTGGCCGCCGACGTCGTCGCGGAACGGGGCGGCCGGGTGCACGCACTCGGCGAACTGCTGGACGCGGGTGAACCGGGCGCGGCCCCGTCGGCGGACACCGTCGGCGTGCGCCCCGGTGGGCGGGACCCCTTCGCCATCGTCTTCACCTCCGGCTCGACCGGCATGCCGAAGGGCGTCGTCCTGACGCACCGGCAGCAGATCGCCGACGCCGAGCAGGACGCGGTCGCGCTCGGCCTCGGCCCCGGCGACCGGCTCGGTGTCGTCCTGCCGCTGTCGTTCGCGGCCGGGCTCCTGTTCTCGTTCGACACGTTGCTCTGCGGCGGCACCATCGTGCTGCTCGAGCCGCGTGAGCTCGGTGTCGAGCGGCTGCTCGGGCGGTTCCGGGAGGACGACGTGAACGTGCTCGTCTGCACCCCGCACCTGCTGCGCTCGATCATCGGATCGCAGAACGCCCCCGGGTCGCACGGGACGGCCGCCGGGACCGCACCGGTGCTCGGCGGGCTGCGCTTCCTGATGACCACGGGCGAGTCCGTCACCGGGGCCGACCTCGCCGCGGCCCGACCCCACCTGGACCCGGACACGCTGCTCCTGAACGCCTTCGGCTCGAGCGAGACCGCGTGCGTCGCGTACTGCCCGGTGGCGCCTGGGGAGCCGGTGCCCGAGGGTGTCGTGCCCGCCGGGTGGCCGTTGCCCGGCAAGACGGTCCTCGTGCTCCGCGAGGACGGCAGCCCTGCCGACCCGGGGGAGACCGGCGAGCTCGTCGTGGTCTCCGATGCCCTGACCGCGGGCTACTGGGGTGCGCCGGAGAAGACCGCCGAACGGGCCGGACGCACCGGCGAGGCCGAGGCCGCCGCCGGCATCCCCGTCGGGACCCCGAGCTGGCGGCAGGGCGACCTGGCACGCGTCGACCCCGACGGCCGGCTCGTGCTGCTCGGCCGGTCCGACGACGCCGTGAAGGTCCGCGGCTACCTGGTCGAGCCGAGTGAGGTCGAGGCGGCGCTCCGCGCGGTCCCCGAGGTGCACGACGCGGTCGTGACGGCACAGGTCGACCCCGGTTCCGTCACCCGGCTCGTCGCCTACGTGGTCGGTCGCCCGGGGCGCCGCACCCCGGCACCGGGCGCGCTCCGCCGGGCGCTCCGTGAGCGGCTGCCCGAGTACATGGTGCCGGCGTCGATCGTGCCGATGACCGAGTTGCCCCGGAACGAGCGCGGCAAGGTCGACCGGGCCGAACTCCCCGGGGCGCCGAGCGTCGAGACCGAGATGGTCGAGGGCGAGTACGACCAGTGGGAGCTCGTCGTCGGGCAGATCTGGGCCGAGGTGCTCGGGCTCCGGGGCGTGCACCTCGACGAGGACTTCTCCGCCCTCGGCGGCGACTCGCTGTCCGCCGAGGAGATGCTCGCCGTCGTGCAGGACCGGCTCGGGGTCGACCTGCGCTCCTCGGACGTGCTCGAGCACCCGACGCTCCGCGCCTTCGCCCGACGGGTGCGGAGCGGGACGAGCGCGCTGCCGAGCCACCCCGACGTCGTGAAGGTGTCCGAGGCGCGCGAGGGCGGCCGTCCACCGGTGTTCTGCTTCGCCGGTGGCGGTGCCCTGGCGCTGACGTTCCTGCCGCTCTCGCGGCACCTGCCCGCGCACGACCTGTACGCGTTCCAGCAGCACGCCCTCGAACGCCGCGGGATGCCGGACTGGAACATCGAGCGGAGCGCCCGCCGCTACCTCGCCCTGATGCGCATCGTGCAGCCCCGCGGCCCCTACCTGCTCGTCGGGCACTCGCTCGGCGGACTCGTCGCGCTCGAGATCGCCCGGCTCCTGACCGAGAGCGGCGAGCAGGTGGAGCACGTCGTCCTGCTCGACACCTACCTGCCCCGCACGAAGTCCGAACAGGCCCGCCTGCACTTCGGCCGGATGGAGCCGCGCGACCAGCCGAACTCCGCCGTCCGCGCCGTGCAGCGGGGGCTCGACCGCGCCGTCAGGCGGGTGCTGCCCGCGGGTGTGCCGTACGGGGCGCTGTTCGCCAAGCGGCTCCGGGCGTACACCGCCGGCGTGCTGCGGCACGGGGGGCAGAAGGACTTCGACGCCTTCTTCGACCAGGCCGAGATCGTCACCAGACGCCACCACCCGACGCCGTTCCACGGGAGGGCCACCTACGTCCTCGCCGACGCCAACCCCGACGCCGCCGGGTGGTCCGCCCTGCTGCGCGGGCCCACCGAGATGGTGCGGATCGCGAGCGAGCACACGTCGCTGCTGCGGGAACCGCACGTCGCCGAGCTGGCGGTCGCGCTGCGGGCCGCCTTCGAGACGGCGGACGTGCCGCAGGTCTGAGACCGGCCCACGAGCGGACGGGAGGCGCGGTGCCGGCTGGCACACCTCCCTCGCAGGCTCGGTCAGCGCGCCCCGCGCAACGCTTCGCGTTGCCGCTCTGCGGGGCGCGCCCGTCCGCTCGTCCTGCGTCCACCACCCGCCGGCCGCCGCGCCGGACCGCCAACCTGCACGACCGTTGCGGGTTTCCGTATCCGCACCCGGGTGTCCGCAAGGGACCGCACCGCGCATTGACCCTCCCGCTGGCCACGGCGATGGTTGGAACCGCGGGGGAGAGTACCCACTCACCCGCGGCAAGCAGGCGGCGTCGTACCCGCGTCCCGCTGCTCGACCGACGACGGTCACCGTCGTCGGTGCGTCATCCGAGGACGCGCCGCTCGTCTCGACGAGCCACCACCCGACAGCAACCCTGACCCGACAGGACCGCGCCATGCCCGCACGTACCGTTCGCCCTGCAGACCCGAGGGTCTCCGTCGTCATCCCGGCACGGAACGAGGCCCGCAACCTCGAGATCATCCTCCCGAAGCTCCCGCCCGTGTACGAGGTGATCCTGGTCGACGGCAACTCCGTCGACGACACCATCGCCGCCGCCCAGCGCGTGATGCCCGACATCCGCGTCGTGCACCAGACCCGCAAGGGCAAGGGCAACGCCCTGGCCTGCGGCTTCGAGGCCGTCACCGGCGACATCGTCGTCATGTTCGACGCCGACTGCTCCGCGGACCCCGACGAGATCCCGCGGTTCGTCCAGGCACTCGTCGACGGCGCCGACGTCGCGAAGGGCACCCGGTACTCGCTCGGCGGTGGCAGCGACGACATCACGATCGTCCGGAACATGGGCAACCGCGGCCTGAACATGCTCTGCAACATCATCCTCGGCACCCGCTACAGCGACCTCTGCTACGGCTACAACGCCTTCTGGGCGGACGTCCTGCCGGAGATCGGTCTGCTGTCGTCCGAGCTGCCGAAGCCGGCCGACGGTTCGATGCTGTGGGGCGACGGGTTCGAGATCGAGACCGTCCTGACCTGCCGCTGGTCGGCTGCCGAGCTCGCGATCACCGAGGTGCCGAGCCACGAGAAGCTCCGCGTGCACGGTTCCAGCAACCTCAACGCCGTGACCGACGGCATCCGCGTGCTGAAGTCGATCATGCACGAGCGTCGTCGTGCCGCGATCGGCCGTGCCGAGGTCCGTCGCGCGGCGATGAGCGTCGTGCCGCCGGCCGAGCAGCTGGCCGCGCCGACTGCTGCGCACGTCGCTGCGCCGGTTGCCGCTGCTCCCGTCGCCGCGACGCCGGTCGCTGCGTCCGTCGCGACCCCCGTCGCCGCGTCCGCCGTCGCCGGGGCGTCCGTCGCCGGGGCTGCCGTCGTCGCGTCCGTCGTCGCCCTCGAGGAGGACGTCGCGTGACGACCGTCGCGGTCGTCATCTGCGCCTACACCCAGCAGCGCTGGGGCGACCTGCAGGACAGCGTCGAGTCGGCCAAGCGCCAGCCCGAGGCCCCCGAGGTCGTCGTCGTCATCGACCACGAGCCCGAGCTCCTGGCCCGCGCTGCCGCGCGCTGGCCGGAACTCCGGGTCGTCCCGAACACCGAGGACCGCGGACTCTCAGGAGCCCGGAACACCGGTGTCGCCCTGACCGACGCCGACGTCGTCGCGTTCCTGGACGACGACGCCACCGCGGACCCCGACTGGCTCGGGCACATGCTCACCGCGCTCGAGGACCCCGACGTCGTCGGTGTCGGCGGTCGTGCCACGCCGTCCTGGCCGACCGCGACCGGCGCCGGCCCGTACGCCGACGAACTGCTCTGGATCGTCGGGTGCTCGTACCGCGGGCTGCCCGAGACCCCGGGCGACGTCCGCAACGTCATCGGGTCGAGCATGGCGTTCCGCCGCGACGCGATCCTGCTCGCCGGCGGTTTCCGCTCCGGCATCGGCCGCGTCGGCAACCAGCCGCTCGGCTGCGAGGAGACCGAACTCTGCATCCGCATCGCCCAGGCCCGTCCCGGCGCGCGGATCCGGCACGAACCGCGCTCGAACGTCTCGCACCGGGTCTCGCCGGACCGTGTGACGATGCGCTACCTGCGCCGCCGCAGCTACTACGAGGGCATCTCGAAGGCCGTGCTGAGCCGTCGGGTCGGCACCGGCGACTCGCTCGCCAGTGAGTCGACCTACCTGACCCGGGTGATCCCGGGCGCCGTGCTGCGCGAACTGCGCCACGTCGGTCGTGGCGGAGGCCTGCGGGCGTACGCCATCGCGCTCTCCGTCGTCTCGACGGTCGCGGGCTACGCCGTCGGCCGGGTCCTCGGCACCGTCGTCGTGCGGACCCCGCCCGCACCCGCACCGCTCCCGCAGCCGGTGGGCACACCGTGACCCGCGCGACCCTGGCGATGGTCCTCTCGCCGGTCGTGACCGGGCCGCTCGTCCCCACCTGGGACGGCGCGCTCTGGGTCGGCGAGGTGGACCGTGCCGACGTGCACGCGACGAGCCACCGCGACGTCATCGCCCTGCAGGGATCCGCCGGGTACGGGCGTGCCCGCCTGCTCGTCCGCGACCACGGCGAGCCCCTCGGCTTCGTCGAGGCCGAGATCACCGAACGCCGTCGCATCGGCGGAACCATCGACGTCCGTGCGCTCCTGCGCGCGATCCGGCCCATGCCGGCACCCGAGCGTCGGCCGGCAGCAGGTCTGGTGCTGCCGTCCGTCACCGTGGTGCTCTGCACGGACGGCGCCGCCGGCACGACCATGCGGTCGGTGCTCGCGAACGGGCACCCCGACTTCGACGTCGTCGTCGTCTCGCACGGCGCCGACGACGGCGGTGTGGCGACGGTCGACATCGGCGGACGTCGCGTCACCACCATCCCGGCACCCGAGGGCGGCCTCGCCGCCGCGCGGAACGCCGGTCTGCTCGTCGCGACCGGCGACGTCGTCGCGTTCGTGGACGAGGGCGCCGTCGTGGACGGCGACTGGATCGCCGCGATCGCCCGCGCCTTCGCGGCCGATCCCGACGTGGCCTGCGTCACCGGGCTCGTCCCGAGTGCCGAGCTCCGGACGCCGGCGCAGCGCTGGCACGACGACCGCACCCCCGGCGGGCGGACCGTCCGCCGGCGGGTCTTCCGGCTCGACGACCCGGTCGACGACCTCCCGCTGCACCCCTTCGCCGCCTCGGCCTACGGCACCGGCGCGAACCTCGCCGTGCACCGCGCGACCGCGCTCCGGATCGGCGGGTTCGACACCGCCTTCGGGCCCGGCACCCGCGTCGGCGGTGGCGACGACCTCGACCTCTTCACACGACTGCTGTTCGCCGGATCCGCGATCGCCGTCGAACCGGCCGCGATCGCGTGGCAGCGATCGGCGGACGACGTCGCGTCGCTCCGCGCCGCCGCTGCCGCGCACGGCCACGGACTCGGAGCCTGGATGACCAAGAACGCACTCGACCGCGACACGCTGACCGCTTCGGTGGACGCGGCGCCGGAGGCCATCAGCGCCTTCGCACGCCTCGGCCTCGAGCAGGGCGACGACGTTGCCGACGCTGCTCCGGCGAACGGCCACGGGACGGGTGCCGCGCGTGACGCGGACACCGTCGACGCCGTCGACGCGGAGTTCGCGGCGACGAAGCGTCGGTTGCGTCGCGTCGAGCGGCGATCCGTGCTCACCGCACCGGTCCTGGCGATCCGCGAACGCATGGGCGGCGCGGGGACGATCGACCGGACGGCGCACGGTCGCCACGAGCTGCAGCGCGGCCTCGACACCGCAGGTCCGGCACGACCGACCCCCGGTGGCGCGATGAGCCCGGCGGCCCGACTCGGCGCCGCCGCGATCGTCGTGCTGACGCTCGTGCTGGCCGCCGTCGGCAGCGTCGTCGAGCTGCCCACACTGCGGGCGAGCGCCGTCGCGGTCTTCCTGTTCGCGCTGCTCGGGGTCGCCCCGATGCTGCTCGTCCGTCCGATGTCCCTCGCACGGTTCGCCGTCCTCGCCGTCACCGGGTCGCTCGTCGGCACGATCGGCATCGGCTACACCATGGCGACCTTCCACATCTGGGCGCCGACGGTCCCCTTCGTCGGTGTCGTCGTGCTCACCGCGGCGGCGCTCGCCGTCTCGGTGCCGCGTGACCTGGCGGAGCTCCGTCGCGCCGGCCTCGTGCGCCGCGAGACCGCCCGGTCCCGGTGGAGCACGACCGCCACCGTGACGGCGCTCTCGCTCGGCGGGCTCGTCGTCGTGGTCGTCGCCGCGCTCACCCACATGGGCGACCCGGTGCCCGCAGGCCTGTTCGGCTCGCTCGGCCCCGGCCTGGTCGTCGGCCTCGTGCTCGTCGTCGCCGCGGCGGTCATCGCCCTGGTCCGCGGCCGCGCGCTCGCCGTGCCCGTCGTCGTGCTCGGCGGTGTCGTGCAGCTCGCCCAGGCGATCACGTACGGCGTGCCCACCGTGACCGCCGCCGCGCGGCACATCGGTGTCGTCGAGTACATCCGCCAGTTCGGTGGGACCAACCCGTCGGCCGACATCTTCCAGACCTGGTCCGGCCTGTTCGCCGGCGCGGCCTGGGTGGCCGACGTCGGGGGCATCGTCAACACGATCCTCATCGCCGCGTGGGTGCCCGTCCTGCTCGCCTTCAGCACGACCATCGCCGTCGGAGTCCTGGCGGCGCACTGGCTGCCCGGTGCCCGTCGGCCGTGGATCGCAGCGCTGCTGACCGCGATGACCGGTTCGCTCAACACCACGTACTTCTCGCCGCAGTCGACCGGCATCCTGATGTCGATCGTGATCCTCGTGCTCGCCACCGGACCGCTGCGCGACGCCGCAGTCACCACCGCCGACGGCTCCGTCGCCGCCAAGCCGCGGGCACGGCGGGTGGGGCTCTCGCGGATCGTCGCGATCACCCTCATCGGCATCGTGCTCGCCGTGACGCACCAGATCTCGCCGTACCTGACGGTCGCCGCACTCGTCACGCTCATCGTCTTCCGGATGCTCCGCCCCTGGTGGCTGCCCGTCGTCGTGCTCGTGCCGGCGGTGGTCTTCGCCGCGCTGAACGGTGACATCCTCGGACGGTTCCTGTCGCTCGCGGCGGTCGGACGCGTGCTCGACAACGTGCAGCCGCCCGCGCACGACATGACGGTCCTGCCGAAGCCGCTCGTCACGCGCCTGGCGTTCGACATCCCGGCAGCCGCGCTCGTGGTGCTCGGGCTCATCGCCCTGGTGACCGTGCTGATGCGGCGCGACCGGACGCACTGGGCGCTCCTCGCCACCGCCGCGAGCCCGATCTCGCTGCTCGTCGCCACGAACTACGGCCAGGAGGGCGTCTTCCGCGTCGTGCTCTTCGCGACGCCGTGGATCGCGATCCTGGCGGCGGCGCTCCCGATGCCCGCCGGTCGGTTCGCCCCGGTCGGGGCGGTCCTGCAGCGGGGGATGCGCCCGTCCGCCGTGCGGTTCGCGGTCGCCGGAGCAGCGGTGGCGGCGCTCGTCGCGATCGGTGCGTTCGGGCAGACCTCGCTCGACTGGAACCGCGTCATGACCCGGAGCCAGTCCGCGGCGACGCAGTACTACGACCGCACGGCACCCGCGGGTTCCGTGATGCTGCTCACCGGGTCGGCCAACGCCGTCCCGAGCAACACCGGCGCACGGTACTTCGACGTGGGCTACCTGTCCCGCGAAGCACTCGGCCCGTACCCGGACCCGACCGGCGGCTACGACGCCGAGTCGGACCTGTCGAACGTGACGCGGGAGCTCGTCGTGAACTGGTCGGCCACCGGCTACTACGCCCTGGTCGCGGAGCCCTTCGGCGCCTACGACGAGCGGTACGGCTACCAGAGCGACGCCGACTACCAGGAGCTCGCCGCCGCCATGGCGTCCTCGCCCTACTGGAAGCGGGTCTGGTCGTCGGGGACGACGGCGATGTACGAACTGACGACGGAGGGCCTGCGCCATGCGACCGACTGAACCGACCTCCGACAGACCGCGACGGACGCGACGGGCCACCGTCGCGTCCGTCGCGGGCGTGGTCGCCACGGTGCTCGCCGTGCTGGTCGCGCCGAACCTCGCCGTCCAGCCCGCCGTGGCCGCGGCTGCGGACTGCAGCGCCGGGCGGGTGCTCAACGTCGTCGCCCACCCCGACGACGACCTGCTCTTCCAGGGCACGGACCTGCGGACGGACATCGAGGCGGGGCGCTGCGTGCGCTCCGTCATCGTCACGGCCGGCGACGCCGGCAAGCCCGACTGGTACTGGCAGGAACGCCAGGTCGGGCTGATGGCCGCCTACGCGAGCATGGCGGGCGTCGACCCGGCGTCGACGACCGGCTCCACGACGGTCGCCGGACGGACCCTGCTCACCGAGACCCTGACCGCCGACCCGCGGGTCAGCCTGGTCTTCATGGACCTGCCGGACGGCAACGTCGAGGGCAACGGCTTCTGGGCGAACGGCTACGAGAGCCTCCAGCGCCTGTACACGGGCGACATGGACACGCTGCACACCGTCGCCGATGCCCCGCACGCCGCCACGTACACGCTCGCGCAGCTCCGGGCGACGCTGCAGGGGATCGTGCAGGACTTCGCACCGACGGACATCCACACCCTCGACCACGAGGGCGAGTACGGCGACGGTGACCACAGCGACCACCACACGGTCGCGTACCTGACCGACCAGGTGCAACAGCAGTACACCGGCGCGCACGGCTTCACCGGGTACATGGGGTACCCGATCGCCGACCGTCCGGCGAACCTGACGACGGCGCAGACCCAGGCGAAGGCCGACGCGTTCTTCACCTACGCCGCGCACGACAGTGAGACCTGCGCCTCGTACGAGGCCTGCTCGGCGCGACCCGAGACCTCGTGGCTCAGCCGGCAGTACACCGCTGGCTCGCCGGTGCCGACGGACCCCACCGACCCGACCGACCCCACCGACCCGACCCCCGCCCACAAGGACGTGACGGGTTCGGCGTCGGTGACGGCGAGTGCGGAGAACCCGGCTGATGGTCAGACGGCCGTGAAGGCGGTCGACGGTGTGGTGAGCGGGTACCCGGATGCGCCGACGGCGGAGTGGGTTGCGCCGTCTGGTCGTGCGGGGACGTGGATCCAGCTCGGGTGGTCGGGGGCGACGGCGTTGGACGCGGTCGACCTCGCTGATCGGCCGAACGCGGTGGACCAGGTGCTGGGCGGGACGTTGACGTTCTCGGACGGCTCGAGTGTGCAGGTGCCGGCGTTGAGCAACGGTGGTGCGGTGCAGCGGATCACGTTCGCGGCGCGCAGTGTCACGTGGGTGCGGTTCACGGTGACGGCGGTTAGTGGCGGGACGCAGAACGTCGGGCTCGCCGAGATCCGCGCGTTCTCCCCGGCGAGCAGCGGCGGTACGACGCCGACGCCGACGCCGACGCCGACGCCGACGCCGACGCCGACGCCCACGCCGACCCCGACGCCGACGCCGACGCCGACCCCGACACCGACCCCGACGCCGACCCCGACGCCCACGCCGACCCCGACACCGACGCCGACGCCCACTCCGGGCCTGCGGGACGTCACCGGCTCGGCGACCCCGACGGCGATCGCCGACAACCCGGCCGACGGCCAGACCGTCGCGAAGGCCGTCGACGGCGTGGTGTCCGGCCACCCGGTCGACCACACCGCCGAGTGGGCCGTGCCCTGGGGACGCACCGGCATCTGGATCCAGCTCGACTGGGCTGCCCCGGTCGCGCTCCAGCGCATCGTCCTGCACGACCGTCCGAACAGCGACGACCAGATCACGAGCGGCACGCTGACGTTCTCGGACGGCAGCCAGGTCGCCGTGGGCGAGCTCCCGAACGACGGCAGCGCCCGGACGGTCGACTTCACCGCCCGCAACGTCACCTGGGTGCGGTTCACCACCACCGGGGTGTCGAACAGCACGATCAACGTCGGTCTCTCGGAGGTCCGCGCATGGACAGCTGGATGACCCCGGACGATGACGGCCCCCGCCCCGTCGCCGAGCAGTCGGCCGCCGCGCACGGCGCCCCACCCGCGCACGGCTTCGGCACCTCCCGTCACCGCACGCCGCTCCGGACACGGGGACGACGGGTCGCGATCGTGGCCGCCGCCCTGGTGGTCGCGGTCGGTGCCGTCGCCGCGGCGACCACCGGCACGACCTCCGTCGGCCCCGGACCCAGCGGGGTCGCGATGCCGACCGGCGACGGGGACGGGGACGGCTGGAAGCGGGTGTTCTCCGAGGACTTCGACGAGTCCGCCCCGTCCGGCGGGTTCGAGGCGGCCTACGACGACCGGTTCACCGTCTACCACGGCTTCGCGGACACCGCGGGGACCGGTCGGTACCAGGCGTCAACGCTGAGCGCCCACGACGGGATGCTCGACATGCACCTCCGCACGACGAAGGCGGGCACCCCGCTCGCCGGCGGGGTCGTGCCGCTCGTCGACGGACGATGGGGCGGACAGACCTCCGGCCGGTACAGCATCCGGATGAAGAGCGACGAGGTCGACGGCTACGGGGTGGCGGTGCTGCTCTGGAGCGACGAGAACGTCTGGGCGCACGGCGAGATCGACTTCCCCGAGGGTGCGCTCGGAGCGCCCGCCTGGCTCAACGTGCACTGCCTGGTCGACCCGGCCGAGAAGTGCGTCCACCACGAGACCGACGCGTCGCTGGCCGACTGGCACACGTACACGATCGAGTGGACGCCGTCGCGGATGTCGTTCCTGGTCGACGACGAGGTCGTCGGGAGCACCACCCAGGACATCCCCATGGAGCGCATGCACCTGGTCGTGCAGACGGGATCCCTCGAGGGCCTGCCGCCCCGGGACGCCGCCGGGTCGTTGCTGGTCGACTGGATGACGATCGACGTGCCCGCGGACGGCGAGAGCCCCCGGGCCACGCTGCCGTCCACGGAACCCACCGCCGGCTGACAGCGCCGAGCCCGGCGCAGACCGACGCCGCCGCCCGGTGCACGCAGACGACGCCGGGCGCGGCCCGGTCAGCGCCGGGCGTGTGCCAGCAGCGCCTGCAGCAGCGCTCGCACGTGCGGCTCGCGCCCGTAGCGGTCACGCACCCACGCGCGGCACCGGGCGGCGAGGGACGAGTTCCGCTCGGCGTCGTCGAGGGTGTCGAGCAGCTTCTCCGCCAGTGCGTCGGGGTCGGCCGGGTCGACGGTGTACCGCGCCCAGTCACCCGACAGGATCTCCCCGGTGCCGCCCGATGCGGCCGCGACGACGGGACGGCCGGTGGACATCGCCTCGACCACGACCCGGCCGAAGCCCTCGGGCTCGATGGACGGCGCCACCACGACGTCGGCGGCGTGCAGGAGCGGGACGACGTCGTCCCGCTCGGGGAGCACGAGCACGGAACCGGCGGGGAGCGCGTCGATCGCGGCGTGCACGGCGTCGGCTTCCTCCGGGTACAGGGCACCGGCCAGCACGAGGAGCGGCGCGGGCGCCGTGTGACCGGCCACCGGGGGAGTGGTGACCGGCACGCGTGCCGCGGCGGTCGTGCGGACGCGACCCCACGCCTCCAGGAGGGCGAGCACGCCCTTCGACCGGGTGAGCCGACCGTAGTAGAGCACCGTCGGGGTGTCCTCGGCGATGCCGAGTGCCGCGCGGGCGTCGTGCACCGACGCCGGGGTGGCGGCCGGGAACGCGTCGGTGTCGACGCCGTTCGGCACGATCGTGATGCGGTCCGTCGGCACGCCGGAGGCCGCCCAGGCGCGCGCCATCGCGTGCGAGACGGCGAAGTAGCGGGTGCGGCCGCCGGCGATCGGTCCGAGCCGCCGGTAGTTCGGGGCGTGGTGCAGGTGCACCGCGAGCGGGACGCCGGAGACGAGCGACGCGACCCGGCCGAACGGCAGGTACTCGGGGCGGTTCAACCAGAGGACGTCGAGGTGCGATCGTCGGATCCGCAGCCCCTCGCGGGCAAACCGCCAGGCGTCGCGGAGCGCGGTGGTGATGCCGAACCGGTAGTCGGTGGCCTCCACCAGGCGCACGCCCATCGCCTCGTAGGGCGGCGGGCCCTCGGCGGCGCGCGGGGACTGGGCATTCCGGTGCCAGACCTCGACCTCGTGGCCGGCGGCGACGAGCTCGCGGGTGTCCTCGAGCACGCAGCGTTCGAGTCCGCCGGTGATGGCGAGTCCGGTCACCAGCACGCCGACGCGGAGTCGGCGGGTGCCGTCGGTTGCAGTCTGTCGCGGTCTCACGAGACACCACCCCTTGCGGTCTTCAGTCGGCGGAGGAACCAGGGGAGGCAGGCGACCACCCCGGCGATGCGGACCCAGTTCCAGAGCACGTCCTGCGGCAGGAGCAGGGACGCGGCGGCCACGACGAGCGCGGCGAGGGTCGTCAGGACGATCCGGGCTCCCGGTCCGCGCCACTCGCGGCGATCGGGCAGGGCCAGCAGCTGCATGGCGGCCAGGATCGCGTAGGCGACGACGGTGGCGAGACCCGCGCCGGCGATGCCGAGCACGGGCACGAGCACGAGGTTCGCGCCGATGTTCACGGCGCCGGCGATCGCGGCGATCACCCCGACGGCGACACCGCGGCGTTCCACCAGGAGCAGGCGTCCGGTCGCGCCGCTGGCGACGACGGGGAACGCGGTGATCGCGACGACGAAGACGACGACCGAGAGCTCCTGCACGCGGTACGACGCCGGGGCGAGGATCGGCAGCGCGACCGGTGACACCAGGGTCACGGCGAGCAGGACCGGTCCGAGCATCTTGTACAGCTCGTCGCGGGAGTGCATGGCGAGCTGTCGGCGGGCGACCGGGTCGCGGAGGGCGGCGAAGTGCGGCGCCCAGGCCTGGTTCGTGAAGGTCAGGAGGAGGATGACGGCCGAGCCGACGACGTAGGCGATCTGGTAGCGGGCCACCTCGTCCGGGCCGAGCAGCCGCTGGACGACGATCCGGTCGCCGGCGTTCAGCACGAAGTACGACAGGTTGCCGAGGGCGATCGGCACGCCGAGGCGGAACGCCCGGGCGGTGGTCTTGCGGTCGAACAGGCCGGCGAGACGCGGACGGGTCGCCGCGATGCCGATGACCATCGCCACGCCCTGGGCGACGACGCCGCCCCACGCGTAGGTGGTCGCGTCGGCCTGCACCCAGGTGAGGAGCCCGAGGCCGATGACCGAGCCGCCGATCGAGGACAGCAGGCTCGTGACCGCGAAGACCCGGATGCGGTCCTGGGCGACGAGCAGCGCAAGGGAGATCTGCACGATGGCGGCCGGGCCGGTCCAGAGCACCGCGACGAGGAGCAGCGGGTGGTTGCCGACGAAGCCGGCGGCGTCGGCCCAGACCGGGATCGTGGTGAGCGCGGCGACGGTGACGACGACCGCGGTGACCATGCCGACGGCGAGCAGGCCGCGCGCCCGGCGGTCGTCGCCGTCCTCGGCGCGCTGCAGCACCGACGCCTGGTCGATGCCGAGGACTGCCAGGACGACGAGCGCCTGGTACAGGGCGATCGCCGAGGCGAGGACGCCGAACTCGGCCGGCGGCATGAGGTGCGCGAGCACCGGGGAGATGAGCGACGAGACGACGAGCTGCATCGACCAGACGACGACGTACAGCAGGCCGCGGCCGAACAGGACGGAGGCGCCCTTCCGCACCGCGACCGACCCAGTGTCGAGCGACTCGGGCACGGCGGCGACGGGGACGGGTGCCTCGCGCGCTGCGCGGGCCTCGCGGCGGGTCTGCGGGGGGAAGCTCACGGTGCGACCACCGCTGCCGCGTCCTGCCGCGCGGACGCGGACGCGGACGCGGACGCCGACCCCGACCCCGACGCCGACGCCGACGCCGACGCCGACGCCGACCCCGACACCGCGCCCGCACCCTGGCGCAGCCCGAAGGCGGCGTCCACGACGTCGAGCAGGTCACCGCTCCGGTCGGTCGAGAACTTCCGCGCGAACAGGTGCTGCACCTCGACGTCCGCGTCCGTCCGACGCTCGAGCAGCTGCCCCGCGTCGGCGACGGTCAACCACGGCGGGCTCTTCCGCGCGGTGCCGTCCCACCCGATCCACCAGAGCGGCTGGGAGACGTGCTCGTCGGCGAACCCCGGTGTCAGCGACGGCGAGTTGAGCACCGACGGCACGAAGGTCTCGTCGGCGACCCAGGTGCGCTGCCAGAACCGGACCAGGTCGGGGCGCTGGTCGACGGTGTCCACGACGGCGGCGGCGTGCCGGCGGGCGAGGACCTTGAGCTGTGAGCCCCCGGCGAAGGAGACCTTCGCCGGCACGCGGCGGGGGACCGGCAGCCGGAGCATGTGCTTCCGCCACGCCCAGTGCCGGAACCGGATGCGGGAGATGCCGCCGTCACGGCCCCACGGTGCGAACGGCAGCGGGTTGACCGAGATGAACGACTCCTCCCGGTGGGCCTCGAGCAGGGCTGTGATCTCGGCGGGGTTCGCGAGCGGGTAGTCGCTGCCGGTCAGCACGGCCACGTGCGAGGCGTCGGTCTCGGCCAGGGCGGCCCGGTAGCCGGACACCTCGGCGGCGACGTTCTCCCATCGGGCCCAGCCGGTCCGGATGCGGGGGAGCAGCCGGACGCGGTCCGGCAGCCCGTCGGTCATGGCGCGGAACACCGTCTCGGGGGTGCGCGCGTCGCAGTGCAGGAACACCGGGAACGGGTCGAGCGCCTCGACGAGTCGGCGCACGTGTGCCGGGTCCTCGTGGGCGAGGACGATGCACGCGGGAACCGCGGGGGAGATGGCCATGGACGCGACGCTAACCGCGCCGTTCCGGGGCCGACAAGGCGACCCGTGCCCGTCTGCGGGGAAGCGGCGGTTTCCCGCACCGCCCCCGATCGGTCAGCGCTCGGCGCGCCTGATCAGCGCTTCTTGCGGAACTTCTGGCAGTCGCAGAGGGCGCAGTCCATGCCCGGACGGTAGTGCTCGTGGGCGTCCTGCACGTGGCCGCAGACACAGGTCACGGCGTCGACCACGAAGACGCTCTGTTCCGAGGGGAGCACGGCGCCGAGCTCGTCGGTGGGGCCCATCGACATGCGTCCTCCTCGTGCCCGGCGTTCTGCCGCCGAGTCGTCCTCACGATCCTACCGTCCGGGGGTGTGCACTGGCGGCAAACCGCAAGTCGGACGACCGTCGCCGCAACCGCGGGCGGCCGCCGTTGACCCCGCAGCAGGCCCACCGGAGCATCGGACCATGACCGACCAGCAGGCCACCACCACCCGCGTGCTCACGCTCACGCCCGCGATGCCGTCCCCGGACGTGCCCGCCTGGGCCGGCGCGGCCTGGGTCGGTGCCGTCGACCGACGGGAGGCGCTCGCCGCGTCCGCCGTCGAACTCGCCGGTGCCACCGGCTTCCGCCGCGCCCGCCTGCTCGTCCGTGACGGACGCGAGATCGCCGGGTTCGTCGACGTCAGCGTCGACGCGGACGGCGGCGTGGACCCGGCCGAGCTGGGACCGGCCCTGCGCGCGCTGCGCACCACGGGCCTCCCGGACGCCCCCGCGGGGACGCCGGTCGGGCGCATCTCCGTCGTCATCGGCACCCGCGACCGGCCGGACGACCTGCGCCGCTGCGTTCGCTCGGTGCTCGCGTCCGAGCACGACGACTTCGAGGTCCTGGTCGTCGACAACGCGCCCACCACCACCGCGACCCGCGACGTGGTCACGTCGCTCGCGGACCCGCGCCTGCGGTACGTCCTGGAGGCCCGACCCGGCGTCTCGCGCGCACGGAACGCCGGACTCGCCCTCGCGTCCGGGGCCGTGGTCGCCTTCGTCGACGACGACGTGGTCGTCGACCGGCACTGGCTCGCAGCGCTCGCCGACGCGTACGCCCGCGACGCGGACGTCGTCTGCGTGACCGGCCTCGTGCCCAGCGGCGAACTCCGGACCCCCACGCAGCGGTACTTCGACGAGCGCGTCACCTGGGCGCGCAACACCGACCGTCGGGTGTTCCGCACGTCGGCGCCGCCGGCCGACCTGCCGCTGTTCCCGTTCTCCGTCGGCGCGTTCGGCACCGGGGCCAACATGTCGCTCCGCCGCTCGGCCGCGCTCGCCCTGGGCGGGTTCGACGTCGCACTCGGCCCGGGCACCCTGGCCCGCGCCGGCGAGGACCCCGACCTGTTCACCCGGGTGCTGTTCTCCGGCGGCGCGCTCGCCGTGGAGCCCTCGGCCGTCGTCTGGCACAAGCACCGGCCGGACCGTGCGGCGCTGCGCTCGCAGGCGCTCGGCTACGGCACCGGCCTCGGCGCGTGGGTCGCGAAGCTAATGCTGCGCCCGCGCACCGCACTGGCCGTGCTGCGTCGGGCGGTCGGGGCGCTGCGGCAGCTCGGCGCGCTCGGACAGGGCACCGGTGCCGACGCCGACCAGGTGTCCGCCGCGGTGGACGCCGTCGGCGGGTGGCCGGTCGACGACGCGTTCCGCGAGGCGACGGCCGGCCTCAAGCGTGTCGAGCTCGTGGCGGCGCTCGGTGGCCCGTGGCGGTACGTCGTCGGACGCTCGCGGCGCGGGTGACCGCGGCGCGGGCGACCGCGCTCCGCGTGCGCGACGCGCACGGCAGACACCGCGTGCACCGCACGCACCGGACGGACGGGAGGCCCGTGGCGACGCTGCCACGGGCCTCCCGTCCGTCCGGTGCGGGCGTCTCCTGCACGCCGCCTACGGGCGGAAGCGGCCCTCCTCGACCTCGCGCCAGAACCGACGGCTGCGGAAGTACGCCGCCGGACCCGCCGGGAAGCCGCGGAACTCGTGGTACGCCAGCGAGCGCGGGATCCGGGTCGTGGAGGCCTCGGTGATGCTCTCGGCCGCGGCGTCACGCCGGCCGGCCAGCCGTGACACCAGCTGCTTCAGCTTGATCTTGCCGGCGCGGGGCATCAGCCGCGCGAGCACGAGCGCGTGCCGGCGGTCCTTCGCGATGAGCTCGCACATCAGCGCCGTGAACCCGACGCCGTTCGAGTGGAGCTGCCCGTGCAGCCCGGCGAGGTCCTGCCGGTGCCGGTGGTGGACGACCGCGCGGGGTTCGAAGCCGATCCGGCCACCGCTCCACAGGATGTCGATGAAGATCGCCAGGTCCTCGCCACCGCGGGCGGGCACACCGGCACCGAGCACGGGGTCGAACCCGCCGACGGCGTCGAACGCCGACCGTCGGACCGCCCAGTTCGCGCCGGCGCCGTAGCCGCCGATGCCGTACACGGCGAAGTGCTTCTGCACCGAGCCGTCGGGGCGCACGGCGCGGGCCTGCGCGTGCCGCATGACCCCGGGGACGTCGTCCGGCACGATCGTCACCGGCTGGAAGGTGCGCTCGCCGCTGAAGCCGCCGTAGTACGCCTCGTACCAGATCTGCGCGGGGGTCTCGAGCTCGACGGGCAGGATCATCCCGGTGACCGCGGCCACCTCGGGCTCGCGGACGAAGCGCGTGCCGATGGACCGGAGCCACTGTGCGTCGACCCGGACGTCGTCGTCCGTGAATGCGATGATCTCGCCGTGCGCCGCTGCGACCCCGGCGTTGCGGCCGGCGGAGCAGCCCGGACGGCGTTCGGTGACCAGCCGGACGTCGCGGCCCTCGAGCAGCCCGGGCAGGGCGTCGACCTCGGGCAGCTTCACGCGGTTGTCGACGAGGATGACCTCGTACCGCGGGTAGTCGAGGTGCTCGAGGAAGTCGAGCAGCTTCCGGATGTCCTCGACCCGGGTGACGATGGTCGACACGACGATCGAGATGAGCGGGAGCTCGAGGTCGGGGATCGGGGTCTCCGTCGCACCGGAGGTCCGTGCGAGGCCGTCGACCAGGGGCGCCATCGCGCGGGCGGCGTCGGCCGGGTCCGCGGTGAGCAGCACGTCGAGCGTGGTGACGGGGAAGCCGCCGCGGTAGCCGACGACGAGCGCGGAGGAACCCGACTCGTCGGCGACCAGGCGCGGCAGCGGAGCGTCGAGGTCGACGCTGACGACCCGACGGGGGCCGGGCACGGTGACGGAGGAGTGCAGGGTCATGGTCGGGACGCTACGACCGCCCGCGGTGTCCGGACAACGGACCGGACCAGCAGTGGCGGGGTTCGTGCGGGGTTCCGCAGCGCGGTGCGTGTGCCCCCGACGGGGGTGAGCGCTCACCCAGGAAGCCACGGGAACCTCATGGGTCACGCTCAGGTCACGGAACCGATGCAACCGGTTGCGCTCACGCTGGACCGGGCGTAGCTTCCTCCACCAGCAGGCAGCGGCGCCTGCTCCAGGGCAGTGTCGTGGAACCCGATCGATGCCCCCTGGTGATCTCAATGAGGAGACAACGCTGTGAAGACAACACGCTCCAGGGTGCGGTTCGCATCCGTTGCCGGGGTCGCCGTCATCGGCCTCGTGCTCACCGGCTGCTCGAGCGGGAGCTCCGGCGCCGGATCGGACGACGCCAAGAGCGGCCAGGACAGCCGCGGCCCCATCACCTACGTGCAGGGCAAGGACAACTCGAACGTCGTCCGCCCGCTCATCGCGAAGTGGAACAAGGCCCACCCGGACGAGAAGGTCACCTTCAAGGAACAGTCCGACCAGGCCGACCAGCAGCACGACGACCTCGTGCAGCACTTCCAGGCGAAGGACGAGAACTACGACGTCGTCGACGTGGACGTCGTCTGGACCGCCGAGTTCGCCGCGAAGAGCTGGCTGACGCCGCTGACCGGCGACATGGAGATCGACACCTCGAAGCTCCTGCCGTCGACGGTGAAGACCGCCACCTACAACGACACCCTCTACGCCGCTCCGCAGACCTCGGACGGCGCACTGCTCTACTACCGCAAGGACCTCGTCAAGACGCCTCCCACCACGTGGAAGGAGATGATGGACGACTGCAAGATCGCGAAGGACGCCGGTATCGGTTGCTACGCGGGGCAGTTCGCGAAGTACGAGGGCCTGACGGTGAACGCCTCCGAGGCGATCAACGGCTCCGGCGGTTCGGTGCTCGGCACTGACGGTGCGCCCGACGTCGACACCGACAAGGCGAAGGCCGGCCTGCAGAACCTGGTGGACGCGTTCGAGGACGGGAACATCCCGGCCGAGGCGATCACCTACCAGGAGGAGCAGGGCCGCACCGCGTTCGAAGCCGGCAAGCTCCTGTTCCTGCGCAACTGGCCGTACGTCTACAGCCTCGCCAAGACCGACGGCTCGTCGAAGGTCAAGGACACCTTCGGCATCGCGCCGATCCCCGGTGCCGACGGCGTCGGTGCCTCCACGCTCGGCGGCCACAACGCCGCGATCAGCGTGTACTCGAAGCACAAGGCCACGGCGCACGACTTCCTCGAGTTCCTGACCTCGGACGAGACGCAGAAGTTCTTCGCGACCCAGGGCTCGCTCGCCCCGGTCGTCGGTGACCTGTACACCGACCCCGAGCTGACGAAGCAGCTGCCCTACCTGCCGACGCTCCTGAAATCGATCGAGTCGGCGGAGCCGCGCCCGGTGACGCCGTTCTACCCGGCGGTCACGAAGGCGATCCAGGACAACACCTACGCGGCGCTCAAGGGATCGAAGTCGGTCGACGAAGCCATGAAGGACATGCAGGACGCCCTCAAGTCGGCGACCAGCAGCTAGCGGCGCACGCCGCTTGATGGACGGGAGGCCCGTGGCGGGTCCGTCACGGGCCTCCCGTCCGCCCCCTACTTGCGTTCCGACACCCCCGGCAAGGAGGCCGACACGTGTCAGCAGCAACCGAGATCCCCGCAGCCATCCCCAACCCGACGGGCACGGAACCGAAGCGCCGACGGCGCAAGGGCGGACTCAACGCCGAGCACGGCCGGTGGGCCGGGTACCTCATCGGCCCGACGATCGTGCTCCTGGCGATCGTCATCGGGTACCCCGTGGTCAGCGCGGTCATCCAGTCGTTCCAGCTCGACCAGGGCCTCGACAAGGCGACCGGTCTGTTCGTCGAGGGCGGCTTCGCCGGCGTCACGAACTACGTGCACTGGCTCGGCCAGCGGTGCGGGGACGTCGCGTGCCCGCCCGGCAACCTCGGTTCCCAGTTCTGGGTCGCCTTCGGGAACACGTTCTTCTTCACGTTCGTGACCGTGATCCTCGAGACCGTCATCGGTCTGTGGATGGCCATCATCATGAACCGCAACTTCAAGGGCCGCGCCCTCGTCCGTGCCGCGATCCTGGTGCCGTGGGCGATCCCGACCGCCGTCACCGCGAAGCTCTGGTACTTCATCTTCGACGCGAACGGTGTGCTCAACCACGTGATCGGGCACCAGGTCCTCTGGTTCTCCGACGAATGGGCGTCACGGTTCGCGATCGTCATCGCCGACACCTGGAAGACCACGCCGTTCATGGCGCTGCTCATCCTGGCCGGCCTGCAGCTCATCCCCGAGGACGTCTACGAGGCGGGGAAGATGGACGGCGCCTCGACCCTCCAGCGCTTCTTCCTCATCACGCTCCCGCTCGTCCGGCCGGCCCTGATGGTCGCCATCCTGTTCCGTGTCCTCGATGCCCTGCGCATCTACGACCTCATCGCGATCATGACCGGCGGTGGTGGTGGTTCCGGGAACGCGACCGTGTCGCTGTCGGTGCTGGTCGTCGACCAGATCCGGCAGGGGTTCAACGCCGCATCGGCCCTGTCCACCATCACGTTCCTCATCGTCTTCATCGTCGCGTTCGTCTTCGTCCGGTTCCTCGGCGCGAACGTCGTGCAGACGCAGGCAGCCCAGCAGAAGGGTGAACTCAAGTGACCCTCGCAGCAGATCGTCCCCGCCGCACCGCCGCGACCCGCGACCGGGCGACGGACCGTCCCGACGTGCGGGTCCGGCGCGAGACGGGCCCGAAGCTCCGGACCGCCGTGCAGGCCGTCGTCATCGCCGTGTGGTGCCTCCTGCCGTTCTACTGGATGGTCGTCACGAGCTTCCGCGAGGTCGGGTACACGTTCGACGCCACCCCGTGGTTCACCCACGTGACCCTCGACAACTACGCGACCGCGTTCTCGACCGCGCTGGGCAATCACCTCGGCCGAGCGCTCCTGAACAGCGTGTTCATCGGGGTCGCGGTGACCGTCATCGCCCTGCTCGTCGGCACCACGGCGGCGTACGCGCTCGCCCGGCTCGAGTTCCGCGGCAAGTCGCTCATCGCCGGCGCGATCCTGGCCGCGTCGATGTTCCCCGGCGTCGCCCTCATCTCGCCGCTGTTCCAGCTGTTCACCGACATCGGGTGGATGGGGTCGTACCAGGCGCTCATCCTGCCGAGCATCTCGTTCGTGCTGCCGCTGACCGTGTACACGCTTGCGTCGTTCTTCCGCGAGATGCCGTGGGACCTGGAAGAAGCAGCCCGCATCGACGGGTGCACCCGGGTGCAGGCGTTCCGGCGGATCATCCTGCCGCTCGCGGCGCCCGCGGTGTTCACCACGGCGATCCTGGCGTTCATCTCGAGCTGGAACGAGTACCTCATCTCGTCGCAGCTGTCGAGTGACGCGACCCAGCCGGTGACCGTGGCGATCGCCTCGTTCGCCGGGTCGCAGCCGCACCAGGAGCCCTACACGGCGGTGATGGCCGCCGGCACGATCGTCACGATCCCGCTCGTCATCCTCGTGCTCATCTTCCAGCGGCGCATCGTGGCGGGGCTCACCGCCGGCGGCGTGAAGGGCTGACGACCATGGCACAGCGCGGACCCACCCGTCCCACCGCCCACATCGAAGAGTCGATCGGCTTCGTCGGGATGTTCGGCGTCCTGTTCCTCGGCGTCACGGTGTTCTGCGAGCTCACCGGGCGACCGGCGCTCGGCTGGGCGCTCACCCTGCTCGTGTGCGTCCTCGGTGTCGTGGCCCTGGACCGGTGGCGGGTCGCCGTCCTCCGCCGGACCGCACCGCAGGACGGCACGGGTGCGTCCGTGCCCCGGGGCGTCGGTGCTGCGCCCGCGGTCGCCCCGGTGCACACGTCGGTCACCGACCCCACCGGTCGCCGACCTCGACCCGGCGCGGACGGACGGGTGCACCAGCACGCGGGCTGGGACGAGGTCGCACCGGCTGCACGACGGCCGGCGCGCCCCGCACGGGTCCCGCAACGCCGGGCGGACCGCGGCGTGCCCGCGGTGGCGGCCCGACGGGGTGGACCCGACGCACCGGCGGACGTGACGCACGGCACGGACGGCTGACGGGCCTCCCGGGTCGCACCGATGGGGATCCAGGAGATCGCGACCGTCACGGGGCTGTCGAAGTCCACCGTCTCGCGGGCGCTCCGCGGCATGTCGAACGTGGCCGACACCACGATCGAGCAGGTGCAGCGGGTCGCCGACGAACTCGGGTACGTCCCGAGCTCGGCGGCGGCCGGCCTCGCCACCGGGCGTCAGCGCGCCGTCGGGGTGGTCGTGCCCGTCATCGACCGCTGGTTCTACGTGAAGGCGCTCGGCGGTGTCGACGCCGAGCTCCGCCAGGCCGGGTACGACCTGGTCCTCTACAACCTCGGCGGCCCGGGCGGCGACCGTGACCGGGCGTTCCGGCGCTCGATGCTGCGCCACCGCGTCGACGGCCTCGTCCTGCTCTCCCTGGTGCTCGACGCCACCGAACGGGCCGAGCTCGAACTCAGCCGGCACCCCATGATCGTCATCGGCGGCCCGGCACCGGGCCTGCGGAACGTGGGCGTCGACGACCGCGAGGTCACCCGGATCGCGGTCGAGCACCTGCACGGCCTCGGCCACCGGCGCATCGCCTACGTCGGCGGGCAGGACGAGGCCGGCATGAACGTCGCCGTGCCGCACCTGCGACGGGACGGGTTCCTCGACGCCGTGCGGTCGTCGGGACAGGCCGTGCCGAAACGGTGGTCGCTCGACGGCCGGTTCTCGTTCGCCGGCGGGACCGCTGCCGGGGCCGTGCTGTTCGCCGGGCCGGCGTCGGAGCGACCGACGGCGGTGCTCTGCGCCTCGGACGAGATGGCCCTCGGTGTCCTGCTGGCCGCACGCCGAGCCGGCCTCGCGGTCCCCGAGGAGGTGTCCGTGATGGGGATCGACGGCCACGAGTACGGCGCCACCGTCGGACTCACCACCGTCGCGCAGGACCCGGTGGCGCAGGGACGCACCGCTGCACGGGCGGTCCTCGCCGAGGTCGACGGCGGCGTCGCCGGCCCGATCGCGGCCGCACCCGCGCACCTGGTCGTCCGCGCGACCACGGGTCCCCGCCCGCACGGTCCCGCGTAGGGTCGCCCGCATGGAGGTCACCAAACTCGAACACGCCTGCCAGGTCATCACCGAGGGGGACGCCTGTCTGGTCCTCGACCCGGGGAACTTCACCCGACCGGTCGACGCGACCGGGGTCGTCGCCGTCGTCGTCACGCACGAACACCCGGACCACGTCACCCCCGAGCAGGTCCGGCGCATCCTCGACGCCAACCCCCGTGCGGTCGTCATCGGACCGGAGGGCGTGCGCGCGGCGCTCGCCGAGGCGGGTGTCACGGTGGACGTCGTCACGGACGGCGACCACCGGACGGTCGGCCCCTTCACGCTCACCTTCCACGGCACGCGGCACCAGCTGATCCACGCCTCGGTGCCGATCGTCGACAACACCGGCGTGCTCGTGAACGGCCGGCTGTTCCACCCGGGCGACTCCTACACGGACCCGGGCGTCCCGGTCGAGGTCCTCGCTGCACCCGTCGGGGCGCCGTGGCTCAAGGTCGCCGAGATGATGGACTACGTCGCCGCGATCGCGCCGTCCCGGGCGTACCCGATCCACGAGGCCACCCTGTCCGAGGTCGGCCTCGGCATGCACACGGGGCGACTCCGCGAGGCGGTCGAGCCCGCCGGGTCGCTCGTCGTGCTGCGCCCGGGGGAGTCGCTGACGCTCTAGGGCTGCGCTGCGCTGCGCTGCGCGGCCTGGAGGCCCGTGGCGGCGTCGCGACGCGCCTCCTGTCCGCATCGTGTGCAGGAACGGTCGGGTCCGTGCGCCCGAGGCGGCCGTTCCTGCTCACGAAGCGCGGCGCAGCCGCGCCGCGACCAGGCGGTCGAGCGTCAGGGCGTCCCACGGAGCGTGCCGCTCGGCGTCGTTGTCGAAGTACACGTAGACGTCCCGACCGGCCTCGGCGTGCTCGAGGACCGTCGTCGCCCACCCGCCGAGTGCCCGGGGTGAGTACCCGTCGTGGTAGGTCCGGGGTGCGCCGTGCAACCGGAGGTACGCGAGTGGTGCCCCGGTGTCCGCCCGGAAGCGGGGGAAGTCGCCGGCGTGCGAGTCGACCAGGGCGATGCGGTGTCGGCGCAGCACGTCGAGGTGCTCGTCGCCGAAGCCGGCGGCCCGGAACTCGAGCGCGTGGTCGATCGACCACGCCGGTTCCTCGGGCACCACGAGACCGTCCGGTTCGCCGGGGACCTTGTCGTCGTGATGGCGAGCGAGCTCAGCGGCGGCACCGTGCGTCCGGGGGAGCAGCCCGAGGAACGCGTCGAGCACCTCCGGCGTCGGCAGCAGGCGCTCGGGCAGCTGCCAGAGCACGGGCCCGAGGGTGTCCCCGAGCTCCAGCGGACCCGAGGCGAAGAAGTTCGCCAGCGCGGTCTCGACGTTCCGGAGCCGCAGCATGTGCGTGACGTACCGGCCGCCCTTGACCGCGAACCGGAACGGCTGCTCGCCCGAGGCCGCACGCCACGCCCGGTAGCGCGCCGGACGCTGGAGCGAGTAGAAGGATCCGTTCAGCTCCACCGTCGGGAACCGCGACGCCACGTGCTCGAGCCACCGCCGCTTCGCGAGGCCGTCGGGGTAGAAGTCCCCGCGCCAGCCGTCGTACTGCCACCCGGACAGGCCGATCCGGACCGTGGCCGACGGGCAGCCGCTCACGTGTCTGGCCCGGGCGATCGCGTCGTGGTCGGCCGTCATCGATCCACCGTATGCCTGCTCCGACATGGCGGCACACCCGGGCGACACGCCCCGTTTTGGTGCGGATGCGAGCCTTGTGCAATACTTGTTGAGTTGTCGGAACGGCCCCATCGTATAGCGGCCTAGTACGCTGCCCTCTCACGGCGGTAACGCGGGTTCGAATCCCGCTGGGGTCACCACAGGTGACATGCTCCGAGTCCGACAACAGCCGCGGCCCCATCGTATAGCGGCCTAGTACGCTGCCCTCTCACGGCGGTAACGCGGGTTCGAATCCCGCTGGGGTCACCAGCACGCAAACCCCCGTCCAGCTCCGGCTCGGCGGGGGTTTCGTCGTCTCGGCTAGCCTGGATCGTCCCCGTCACCCGGGGAACGATCGCCTCGCGACGGGAGCACGATGCACGCCGAACGCCCACCGCACCTGCGCTGGAGGCTCGTTGCCCTGGTCGCCCTCGGCGGCGCGATCGGGACGGCCGTCCGCGCACTCCTCGCCGCGGCGTTCCCCGCGCACGACGGGATCAGCTGGACCGTCCTGGGGATCAACGTCGTCGGGGCGTTCTGCCTCGGGCTCCTGCTCGACGCGCTCGCACGCCGCGGCCCGGACGTCGGTCGTCGTCGCGCGGTCCGGCTGTTCGTCGGCACCGGCGTCCTCGGCGGATTCACGACCTACAGCACGCTCGCGGACGACACCGCGCAGCTGCTCGACCTCGGGCGCTGGACGGCGGGCACCGGGTACGCGCTGCTGTCGGTCGTGCTCGGACTCATCGCGGTCGTCCTCGGTCTGTGGGTCGCCGCGGCCACCCGGCCCCGCACCGAACCCCGAGAGGACGCCCGATGAGCCCGGTCGAACTGGTCCTGGTCGCCGTCGGCGGGGGAGCCGGCGCCGCGCTCCGCTTCGTGCTCGACGGGCTCGTCAAGGGACGCGTCGCCGGCTCGCGGTTCGCCGGGTTCCCGGTCGGGACCCTGCTCATCAACGTGTCCGGATCGCTCGTGCTCGGGGTCCTGACGGGCCTCGGGCAGGCCGGCACCATCCCCGCCTCGACGGTCGCTGTGCTCGGGACGGGCATGATGGGTGGGTACACGACGTTCTCGACGGCGAGCGTCGAGACCGTACAGCTCCTCCGATCCGGCAAGACCCGGCTCGCCGTCCTGAACGGCCTCGGGATGCTCGTCGTCTCGGTCGGCGCAGCTGCGCTCGGCCTCTGGATCGGAAGGAACTCATGACCTCGGAACGCCCCGGCGAACTCGTCCTCGTCCGTCACGGAGAGACGGAGTGGTCGAAGAGCGGGCAGCACACCGGCCGCACCGACATCCCGCTCACCGACAACGGTGTCGAGCAGGCGAAGCGCGCGGGCCGGTACCTCGGGGACCGGTCGTTCGCGCTGGCGCTGTCGAGCCCGCTGCAGCGCGCCCGCGACACCGCGCACCTGATCGGCGTCGAGCCGGAGCTCGACGAGGACCTGTACGAGTGGGACTACGGCGCGTACGAGGGCCTCACCACCCCGCAGATCAAGGTGCTGCGCCACGGTCCGTGGGACCTCTGGACCGACGGGGTCCCCGCCGGCGACACCCCCGGGGAGAACGCCGCCGAGGTCCGGGTCCGCGTCGAGCGCATCCTGAACCGTGCCCGTCCGGTGCTCGCCGAGGGCCACGACGCCGTGTTCATCGCCCACGGCCACGTGCTGCGGGCGCTCGGTGCCGCGTGGATCCGGCTCGCACCGCAGGACGGCGCCGTGCTGAAGCTCGGCACCGCCTCGGTCAGCATCCTCGGCTACGAGCACGGCCGCCCCGTCATCGACGCCTGGAACATCCAGCCGCGCGACTGACGCGGCGGTGGCGCGGACGGGCTCGCGAAAGCGACAGATCCCCGCGGTTGTCCCGCAGCGATCTGTCGCTTTCGCAGGACGCAGTGGTCGCGTCCGCCGTCCGCGCCCGTTCCTTCCCCTGTCACGTGCGATGGCAGGCGGAATCGGGCACACCTGGTCGAAAGGAACGACCCGGTACGCCCGAATCGACGCTGTATGCCCGGTTCGACCCGGTACGCCCGAATCGACCCGGTACGCCCGGTTCGACCAGGCACGCCCGGAACGACCGGGCGCGTCAGACGGTCCGGATCGCGCTCGTCGCACCGAGGGCACGGCCGCGCCGGCGCTCGATCGCACGCCCGACGAGCAGCAGCCCCACGCTGACCACGGCACCGAGCACGGTCTGCGCGATCCGGTCGAGCGCCAGCAGCTGGGGTGCCTCGGGCAGGCTCAGCCACGACACCGCAAGGGCGAGCGGGGTGAGGAACAGCAGGCACACGGCGTAGTTCCTGGCGACGAAGATCTCGGCGAAGAACTGCCCGACGACGGCCAGCACGACGATCCACCACGCCGACGGCTCGAGCAACAGGATGCCGACCGCGATCACCGTGCCGCCGATCGTGCCGACCACACGCTGCCCGGCGCGGACCACGGTGTGCCGCTGCCGGATCGCCGGCAGGGTCGACACCACCGCGATGACCGCCCAGTAGGGGTGCCCGAGCCCGGGGATCGACTCCGCGACGGCGCCGGCGACGAGGGACCCGACGACGTTGAGCGCGACGGTCTCCCAGAGCGCCGGCGTGCGCAGGACCGCGAGCGACCGGTGCTTGCGGTCGGCCAGCGGGCGGAACCGGTGCGGGGCGTGCGGGTGGAACACCCGGCGGAGCACCGAACCGGACATCGCGACCAGCCAGGCCCAGACCACCGAGCAGACGATGATCGTCGTGACGAGCGGGACGTCGGCCGGGCGCATCGGCACGAGTGCGGACACGACGAACGCGAACACCGGGAAGATCGGCTGCGCGGGGATCGCCCGGAGCGTGGAGAGGGTGCAGACCGCGACCACCAGGACGACGACGAGACCCACGGCCTGCAGCCAGAGCGGCGACCCGACGAGCCCGACCCCGATGCCGGCGAACATGCAGAGCGCCTGCAGCGCACCCGCGACGCCGGTGGTGACGGCACGCTGCCGGTAGGGCTCGGTCGCGCCGAAGATGGCGGTGAACCCGGCGAACATGGCGAAGGCGGCGTACCCCGGCATGCCGAGGGCGATGAGCAGCGCGAGCGGTGCGCCACCGGCGATCGCGGCGCGTGCCGCGCCCTCGAGGTTGATGGTCCGGGTCGAGTGCGCAGGTGTCGTCATGTCGTCACCATCTTCCCACCGCGACAGGTGTCGGGGAGTCGCCACGGGCCTCCAGACCGTGCCGTCACGGGGTGACGGGCGTACGACGGCGGGGTGACGGACCCGCGGCGGGCGGGGTGCCGCGCGTTGGTATACCAATGGTAGAGTCGCCTGATCGCGCCGCGGTCGCGGCGCAACGACGAGGACGAGGAGGGCTGAGCTCATGGGAAAGACGCTCGCCGAGAAGGTGTGGGACGACCACGTCGTGGTCAAGGGCGAGGACGGCAACCCCGACCTCCTCTACATCGACCTCCACCTCGTGCACGAGGTGACGAGTCCGCAGGCGTTCGACGGCCTGCGGCAGGCCGGGCGACCGGTGCGTCGCCTCGACCTGACGATCGCGACCGAGGACCACAACACCCCGACGCTCGCCATCGACCGCCCCATCGCGGACCCGACGAGCCGGATCCAGATCGAGACCCTCCGTCGCAACTGTGAGGAGTTCGGCGTCCGGCTGCACTCCCTGGGGGACAAGGAGCAGGGCATCGTCCACGTGGTCGGCCCGCAGCTCGGCCTGACCATGCCCGGCATCACCGTGGTCTGCGGCGACTCGCACACCAGCACCCACGGGGCCTTCGGCGCGATGGCGTTCGGCATCGGCACGTCCGAGGTCGAGCACGTCCTCGCCACGCAGACCCTGCCGCTCAAGCCGTTCAAGACGATGGCGATCACGGTCGAGGGCACGCTGCGTCCGGGGGTGACGGCGAAGGACATCATCCTGGCCGTCATCGCGAAGATCGGCACCGGCGGAGGCCAGGGCTACGTGCTCGAGTACCGCGGCTCCGCGATCCGCGCCCTCTCGATGGAGGGCCGCATGACGATCTGCAACATGTCGATCGAAGCCGGTGCCCGCGCCGGCATGGTCGCCCCCGACCAGACCACCTACGACTACGTGCAGGGCCGCGACCACGCGCCCACCGGCCAGGACTGGGACGACGCCGTCGCGTACTGGGAGACCCTCGCCACCGACGACGACGCCGTGTTCGACGCCGAGGTGTTCATCGACGCGGACGAGCTCGAGCCCTTCGTCACCTGGGGCACGAACCCCGGCCAGGGCGTCTCGCTGTCCGAGAGCGTGCCGGACCCGGCCGCCTACAGCGACCCGAACGACCAGGCCGCCGCACGCCGCGCCCTGGAGTACATGGACATCACCGCCGGCACCCCGATGAAGGACATCGCCGTCGACGCGGTGTTCATGGGGTCCTGCACGAACTCGCGCATCGAGGACCTGCGGGCCTTCGCGTCGGTCATCAAGGGCCGCACCAAGGCCGACGGCGTCCGGGTGATGGTCGTGCCCGGCTCCGCGCGGGTCCGGCTCGAGGCCGAAGCCGAGGGGCTCGACAAGGTGTTCACCGAGTTCGGCGCCGAGTGGCGGTTCGCCGGCTGCTCGATGTGCCTCGGCATGAACCCGGACCAGCTGGCACCGGGGGAGCGCTGCGCCAGCACCTCGAACCGCAACTTCGAGGGGCGCCAGGGCAAGGGCGGCCGCACGCACCTGGTGTCGCCGCTCGTCGCCGCCGCCACCGCGGTGCGCGGCACGCTGTCGAGCCCGTGGGACCTGGAGACCGACGACGAGATCGCGGCGGCGACGTCCGCCACCGCCACCGAGGGGACCTTCTGATGGACAAGATCACCACCGTCACCGGCATCGCCGCGCCGCTCAAGCGGTCGAACGTCGACACCGACCAGATCATCCCCGCCGTCTACCTGAAGCGCGTCACCAAGACCGGCTTCGAGGACGCCCTGTTCTCCGGGTGGCGGCAGGACCCCGACTTCGTGCTGAACCAGGAGCGCTACCAGGGCGCCCGCGTCCTGATCGCCGGCCCCGACTTCGGCACCGGCTCGTCCCGCGAGCATGCCGTCTGGGCGCTCCGTGACTTCGGCTTCTCGGTCGTGATCTCGCCCCGGTTCGCGGACATCTTCCGGGGCAACGCCGGCAAGCAGGGCCTGGTCACCGCGATCGTGACCGAACCGGAGGTCGAGCGCCTGTGGGCCGCCATCGAGGCGAACCCGGGCATCGAGGCGACGGTCGACCTCGTGACGCAGCGCGTGTCGCTGGGGGATGTGGACGTCCCCTTCGAGATCGACGCTTACACTCGTTGGCGGTTGATGGAAGGGCTCGACGACATCGGGCTCACCCTCCGTGACGAGACCTCGATCACGGAGTTCGAATCCCGCCGCTCCAGTTGGCGGCCGAAGACATTGCCGGTGAAGTAGTGAACTCTCTCGTACAGGACGCAGCGGCCGCAGGGGCGCGCGTGGGCCTCAAGTCGGACGAGATCGTCATCCGCGGGGGCAAGCCGCTCGTGGGACGCATCGAGGTCCGTGGGGCGAAGAACCTCGCGACCAAGGCCATGGTGGCGTCGCTGCTCGGTGACACCCCGTCGATCCTCCGTGACGTGCCGGACATCTCCGACGTCAAGGTGGTCCGCGGGCTGCTCGAGGTGCACGGCGTGCGCATCACCGATCCTGCACGAGGCGAACTCATCCTCGACCCGTCGCGGGTCGAGTCGGCGCACTTCGCCGAGATCGACGCACACGCCGGTTCGAGCCGCATCCCGATCCTGTTCTGCGGTCCGCTGCTGCACAAGCTCGGCGAGGCGTTCATCCCCGACCTCGGCGGCTGCCGCATCGGCGACCGCCCGATCGACTTCCACCTCGACGCCCTGCGCGCCATGGGTGCGGTCGTCGACAAGCAGGTCAACGGCATCCACCTGACGGCCCCGGACGGCCTGAAGGGTGCCTCGATCGAGCTGCCGTACCCGAGCGTCGGTGCCACCGAGCAGGTCCTGCTCTCCGCGACCCTCGCCAAGGGCGTCACGGAGCTGCGGAACGCCGCGATCGAGCCCGAGATCATGGACCTCATCGCGATCCTGCAGAAGATGGGCGCCATCGTCTCGGTCGAGCCGAACCGCGTCATCTTCATCGAGGGCGTCGAGTCGCTCCGCGGCTACACACACCGCGCGATCAACGACCGCAACGAGGCCGCGAGCTGGGCCTCCGCCGCGCTCGCCACCAACGGCGACATCTTCGTCGAGGGCGCGAACCAGCAGGAGCTCATGACGTTCCTCAACGTCTTCCGCAAGGTCGGCGGCGGGTTCGACATCCAGGAGGACGGCATCCGGTTCTACCGCGAGCTGGACACCCTGAAGCCCGTCGTCATCGAGACCGACGTGCACCCCGGCTTCATGACGGACTGGCAGCAGCCGCTCATCGTCGCGCTGACCCAGGCCGACGGCCAGAGCATCGTGCACGAGACCGTCTACGAGAACCGCTTCGGCTTCACCGACGCCCTGAACGAGATGGGTGCCGACATCGTCGTGCACAAGGAGGGGCTGCCCGGCCACGACCGCCGTGTCGCCCGCCGACCGTTCGAGCAGGCCGCCGTCATCACCGGTCCGACGAAGCTGCACGCCGCCAACGTCCGCGTCCCCGACCTGCGCGGCGGGTTCAGCCACCTCATCGCGGCGCTGACCGCCGACGGCGAGTCGCACATCACCAACGTCGGCATCATCAGCCGCGGCTACGAGCACTTCATCCCGAAGCTGCGCAAGCTCGGCGCCGACTTCGACTTCGCTGGGTAGGCACAGTGCCGGCAGAAGGAAGAGGCGACGGTCTGGAGGCCCGTGGCGGCTCCGACGCGCAGGTCGCGACCGGTCTCCCCGTGCGTGGGCGCCGGTGGCGCCGCGGTGAGCTGAACACCGCGTTCCGGATCGTCGCCTCGATCGTCATCCCGACGTTCCGGTTCTCGGCGCGCTACCACTGGCACGGCCCGAACCGCCTGCCGGCCGAGGGCGCGTTCGTGCTCGCACCGAACCACTTCACGAACATCGACCCCCTGGTCGTGGGCACCGCCGTGTACATCTCGAAGCGGGCGCCGCGGTTCCTCGCGAAGGCGTCGCTGTTCAAGGTGCCGGTGGTCGGCAAGCTCATGTCCGGCATGGGGCAGATCCCGGTCGAGCGCTCCGGCCGGACGCGCCTGAGCGACCCGCTCGGTGGCGGCCGTTCCCTGGTCGAGCAGGGCGGGGCGATCATCGTCTACCCCGAGGGCACGCTCACCCGCGACCCCGACCTGTGGCCGATGCGCGGCAAGACGGGTGCGGTGCGGATCGCGCTCGAGAACGACGTGCCGCTCATCCCGATGGCCCACTGGGGCACGCAGAACATCATGGCCCGGTACGGCAAGAAGCTCCGGCTGTTCCCGCCGTCCCGCGTCGACGTCATCATCGGTGACCCGGTCGACCTGTCGGCGTACCGCGGTCGGCAGATCGACCAGCAGATGCTCGGCGAGGCCACCGAACTCGTCATGCGCGAGATCACCGCGCTGCTCGAGGTGCTCCGTGGCGAACGGGCACCCGCGACCCGCTGGGACCCGGCGGCGAACAACCAGAAGGAGACCGGCCGGTTTGAGTGACCTCCGACCCCACGACGACCGACCCGACCCCGCCGCCGCGGCTCCGGGGGCCTTCGACACCGCCGCGATCCGGGTGGTCATGCAGTCGACCGACAAGCCCCGGGTGGCCGTGATCGGTGCCGGCAGCTGGGGCACCACGTTCGCGAAGGTGCTGGCCGAGGGTGGTGCCTCCACCGTGGTGTGGGCCCGACGCCCCGAGGTCGCCCGCGAGATCACCGAGACCAAGCGCAACTCGGACTACCTGCCCGGCATCAACCTGCCCCGTACCCTGACCGCCTCGACGTCCCTCGAGCGCGTGCTCGACGGCGCCTCGCAGGTGTACGTCTCGGTGCCCTCGCAGACCCTGCGCTCCAACCTCGCCGCGATCCGCGAACTGTTGCCCGCCGACGTGCCGGTCGTCAGCCTGATGAAGGGCGTCGAGAAGAGCACGGGACTGCGGATGAGCGAGGTCCTGCTGCAGGGCCTCGGCATCGATCAGGACCGCATCGCCGTGGCCAGCGGCCCGAACCTGGCGCTCGAGATCGCCCGTCGGCAGCCGACCGCCGCCGTGGTGTCGTCGTCGTCGCTGGAGACCGCCACCGACGTCGCCGCCGTCGCGACGAACCCGTACTTCCGGTCGTTCATCAACACCGACGTCATCGGCACCGAGTTCGGCGGCGTGCTGAAGAACCTCATCGCCGTCGCGATCGGCATCGTCGACGGGGTCGGCTACGGCGAGAACACCAAGGCCTCGATCATCACGCGCGGCCTCGCCGAGATGACCGACTTCGCGGTGTCGCTCGGCGCGCAGTCGTCCACGCTGTCCGGCCTCGCGGGCCTCGGCGACCTCATCGCCACGTGCCAGTCACCGCTGTCGCGGAACAACACCGCCGGGCGGTTGCTCGGCCAGGGCTACCGGTTCGACGAGGTCGTCCGCCAGATGAACCAGACGGCGGAGGGGCTGGCCTCGGTCGCACCGATCCTCGAGCTGGCCGCGGCGAACGGCGTCGACATGCCCATCGTCAGCCAGGTCGGCGAGGTCCTCGCCGGTAGGCTCGATCCGCGCAACATCGCGCCGCACCTCACCGAGACCGACGAGCCGCAGGGCGAGTGACCGGTCCCGCACCGAGTCACGAAGGGACTCCCGTGCCCACGATCCCCGAGGGAACCCCCATGCCCAGGACCACCGTCGCCGTGCTCTTCGGCGGTCGCTCGAGCGAGCACGAGATCAGCTGCGTGACCGCCGGCGGCATCATGGACGTCGTCGACCGGGCCGAGTACGACCTCGTGCCGATCGGGATCACCCAGGACGGTGCCTTCACGCTGCAGTCGGACGACCCGGCGCAGTGGACCATCCGCGACGGCGCGCTGCCGACGGTGCCCGACAACGGCACGCGGATCGCGTTCCCGACCTCGCCGGCCACCAACGAACTCGTCGTGTCCCACCCCGACGGCACGGTCACCGCGATCCCGGTCGACGTGGTGTTCCCGATCCTGCACGGCCCCTTCGGCGAGGACGGCACGATCCAGGGTCTGCTCGAGATCGCCGGGCTGCCGTACGTCGGCGACGGCGTGCTCGCGAGCGCCCTGGCCATGGACAAGCACGTCGCCAAGGCCGTGCTCGAGCACGCCGGGCTCCGCGTCGCACCGTGGACCACGGTGCTCCGCCGGCAGTGGGCGGCCGACCCGGTGGACGTCGCCGAGACGATCGCCGCCCACGGCTGGCCGCTGTTCGTCAAGCCGGCCCGCGCCGGGTCGAGCATGGGCGTCTCGCGCGTCGACGAGCCCTCGCAGCTGGGTGCCGCGATGGACCTGGCGTTCGAGCACGACTCCAAGGTGATCGTCGAGCCCCGTGTGATCGGCCGCGAGGTCGAGGTCGCCGTGCTCGAGGGTCGTGACGGTGTGCCGCGCACGAGCCTGCCGGGCGAGATCGTCGTGGCCGAGGACGGCTTCTACGACTTCGCCTCGAAGTACCTGGGCGGCGACGAGTCGCTGCTCTGCCCGGCCCCGCTGACCGACGACCAGACCGACGAGATCCGCTCCATCGGTGCCCGCGCGTTCGAGGCCATCGGTGGTTCCGGGCTCGCCCGTGTCGACTGCTTCCTGACCGACGACGGCTTCGTCGTGAACGAGGTCAACACGATGCCGGGCTTCACGCCGCTGTCGATGTACCCGCGCTGCTGGGCGGCGTCGGGCGTGTCCTACGGCGAGCTGATCACGGAGCTCATCGAGCTGGGTCGCGCCGCCGTCCGCTGACCAGTTCGGTCAGCCCTGCACGTCGGCGGGGTCGAGGCACTGGTTGGGTTGGCGCTGCCCCGTCCGCTGGGTCAGCCCTGCACGTCGTCCGGGTCGAGGCACTCGTGTCCGTCCTTCGGCAGTGACGACACGGCGTCGGACAGCTCCTGCACGACCGATGACGTGGTCTTCGTCGAGTCGACCACGACCTGCACCGCCGGTGACCGACCGAACGTCGTGTAGACGACCTGGTCGCCGCGGTCATCGCGGATCCAGTCGACGCCGCCCTGTGAGAAGCACGGCAGGTCGGACACGGTGGGGACGGCGACACCGCAGTGGTAGATCGCCACCTCGGGCTCGCCCCAGGCAGCGGTCGCCTGCGCGTTCGTGTTCCGCAGGTCGAACTTCGAGTCCACGGTCGCGGGCAACCGGACCTGCACGGCGGCGCACGCCGCTGCGTTGGCCGACGGGGCTGCGGACATCGACACGGCGTTCGTGCACCCGGTCAGCCCGGCGGCGAGGGTGATCACGGCCCCCACGATCGCGAGGGTGCGAGGGGTGCGGCGCGCGGTGTCCATCGTCGTCCAGGCTACCGTTCTCGTGTGGATGCGACGGACGACGCCTGGGCCGGACCGACGGTGGGGGAGCTCGGCGAACTCGTCGTCCTCGACCGGATCACGAGTCGCCTGCCCGCGGGAACGCCGATCGTCGGCCCCGGAGACGACTGCGCGGTCGTGGCCGCCCCCGACGGCCGCTTCGTCGTGACGACGGACATGATGGTGCACGGTCCGGACTTCCGGTGGGCGTGGTCGTCGCCGACGGACATCGGCTGGAAGGCGGCCGCCACGAACCTCTCCGACGTCGCCGCGATGGGTGCCGTGCCGAGCGGCCTCGTGATCGCGCTCGCCGCACCGCAGGACACCCCCGTGGCCGTCCTCGAGGGCATCGCCGACGGCTTCCGGCTCGCCGTCGACGCACTCGCGCCGGGGTGCGGGGTCGTCGGGGGAGACCTCTCCACCTCGGCGACGTTCACGGTGGCCGTCACCGCCTTCGGCGACCTGCTGGGCCGCGCGCCCGTGCTGCGGTCGGGTGCGACCGTCGGTGACGTGCTCGCGGTGTCCGGCGAGCTCGGACGTGCCGCCCGTGGGCTGTCCCGGCTGTTCCGCGACGGCGTCGACGGCCGGGGCGAGCCGGACCGTGCCGCGACGGTCGCGAGCGGCGCGGACGTCGACCCCGACGTCGGACGCCAGCGCCGCCCGGAGCCCCCGATCGCCGACGGGCCGCTCGCGGCCGGGGCCGGGGCCACCGCGATGCTCGACCTGTCCGACGGCCTGGCGATCGACGCCGGTCGGCTCGCCCGTGCCAGCCGGGTGACGCTCGAACTCGATGCCGCCACCGACCTCGACGAGGTCGCGCTGCACGGTGGCGAGGACCACGGACTGCTCGCCACGTTCCCGGCCGACGCGGTCCTGCCCGGGGGCTTCCGGCGCATCGGTGTCGTGCGGGAGCGCGGCGACGCGGACCTGCTGCGCGCCGGTGCCGCGGTGCCGACGACCGGCTGGGACCCCTACGCCGACTGGGACGGCGTCGCCGGCTGACCCTGCTGATCCGGTTGCCCCCGCTGCCTCAGCCGGCGGCGACGGCCTCCCACGCGACGGTCTCGCCGTAGCTGCGCTTGCTGAACGGCGCGAGCCCCGCCGGCCAGGTGGGCTCGGGGGAGCGCTTGCTCCGCTCGACCACGACGACGGCATCCGGCGTCAGCTTCGGCGCCAGGGCCTCGAGCACCTCGGCGAGCTCGTGCTCGGTGACGTCGTAGGGCGGGTCGATGAACACCAGGTCGAAGGTGCGGACGGTCCCGCGCAGGTACCCGAGCACCGGCTGCGGCTGCACGTCGATCCGGACGCCCGGCACCCGCTGCTGCACGGCCTTCGCGTTCGCCCGGCAGGCCTGCGCGGCGGCGGATGCCCGGTCGACCAGGACCACCTCGGCCGCACCGCGGGACGCTGCCTCGAGCCCGAGCGCGCCCGTCCCCGCGTACAGGTCGGCCACTGACGTGGCCTCGACGAGCCCCCGAGCCTCGAGCGACGAGAACAGCGCCTCGCGCACGCGGTCGCTCGTCGGGCGGGTGCCGGACTTCGGCACCCGGAGCGTCAGGGAGCCGGCGGCACCGGCGATGATGCGGGTCATGCAGCCACCGTATCGGCCCGGCGGGTCCGGTCCGGTGTTCTCCACAGGCCGCTCGGGAGGCACGGGTGGGGTCGGTCGTGCCCGGTACCGTTGGAGCGTGGTCACCTCCGGAACCCCCGCTGCGCCGGCCGCGCCCGACCTCGGTCCGGCGCCGCTCGACGCGCGGCTCGCGAACGTGCTCGGCGGTCGGACGGCGACCGCGATCGAGAAGGCCTTCGGCTACCGCACGGTGGGGGAGTTCCTCGAGCACGCGCCCCGCCGCTACGCCGAGCGTGGTGCACTGACGGCCCTCGACTCGCTCGCGATCGGCGAACCCGTCACCATCGTGGCCGAGGTCGTCGACGTCCGTGAACGCACCATGCGCGCGCGCCGCGGCTCGATCCTCGAAGCGAAGATCGGCGACGGCAAGGGCCTGCTCACCCTCACGTTCTTCAACCAGGGCTGGCGCACGAAGGACCTCGTCCCCGGCGCGCGGGGCATCTTCTCCGGCAAGGTCAGCGACTACCGGGGTGCCCGGCAGCTCGCCCACCCCGACTACGAGCTGTTCGACCCCGACGACCCCCGCGCCACGGCCGAACCCGGTTCCGACGAAGCGATCCGCTGGTCGCGCCAGCCGATCCCGATCTACCCGGCGACGGCCTCGCTCACGTCGTGGCAGATCGCGAAGTCCATCGGGATCGTCCTCGACACCCTGCCGGACCTGCCCGACCCGGTGCCGGCGTCCGCGCGGTCCCGGCTCGACCTCGTGCCGTTCCGCCGCGCGCTCGAGCTGCTGCACCGCCCCGAGAAGGTCGCGGACTTCAAGCGCGCGCAGGACGCCCTGCGCTACCGCGAGGCGTTCGTGCTGCAGACCGCCCTGGTGCAGCGCCGGATCGCGGCCCGTCGCACCGCGGCCACCCCCCGCGTGGCCGCCCCGGGTGGCATCCTCGAGCGCTTCGACGCCACCCTGCCCTTCACGTTGACGGACGACCAGCGGGCCGTCGGTGCCGACATCGACCAGGACCTCGCCCGCACCTGGCCCATGCACCGGCTGATCCAGGGCGAGGTCGGGTCCGGCAAGACCCTCGTGGCGATCCGGGCGATGCTCACGGTGGCCGAGTCCGGCGGCCAGTCCGCGCTCATCGCCCCGACCGAGGTGCTGGCGGCCCAGCACCTGCGCTCCATCGTGAAGTTCCTCGGGCCGGACCTGGCCGCCGAGCTCCGACCGGTGATCCTGACCGGGTCGCAGTCCACCGACGAACGTCGCCGGGCCCTGCTCGCCGCGGCGTCGGGCAGCTCACGGCTGGTCGTCGGCACCCACGCGCTCCTGGGGGACCGGGTGGACTTCGCCGAGCTGGGGCTCGTGGTGGTCGACGAGCAGCACCGCTTCGGTGTCGAGCAGCGCGAGGCCCTCCGCACCAAGGGCACGACCCCTCCGCACGTGCTCGTGCTCACCGCGACGCCGATCCCGCGCACCGTCGCGATGACGGTGTTCGGCGACCTCGACGTCTCGACCATCACGGGCATGCCGTCGGGGCGCGCCGGTGTCGAGACCTTCACTGTCCCGCTGGCGGAGCACCCCGGGTGGGAACCCCGGATCTGGTCCCGCATGGCCGAAGAACTGGCCAAGGGTCGCCAGGCGTTCGTCGTCTGCCCGGCCATCGACGACGCCCACACCGAGGAGGACGGCGAGCCGGAGCCGGCCGAGGGCGAGGACGACACCCCGAAGCGTGCCCCGGCGACCGTGCTCGCCACCGCCGAGCGGATGCGCACCATGCCCGTGCTCGACGGGCGCTCGATCGCGGTCCTGCACGGCCGGATGACCGCCGACGAGAAGGACCGCGTGATGACGTCCTTCGCCGCCGGCGACCTCGACGTGGTCGTGGCGACCACCGTGATCGAGGTCGGCGTCGACGTCCCGAACGCGGCGATGATGGCCGTCCTCGACGCCGACCGGTTCGGTGTCTCGCAGCTCCACCAGCTCCGCGGCCGCATCGGTCGCGGGCAGTGGGCCGGGGTCTGCCTGCTCGTCACCTCGGCCGAGCTCGAGACGACCTCGCGCGAGCGCGTCGACGCCGTGGCCGCCTCGGACGACGGGTTCGAGCTCGCCCGGGTCGACCTCGAGCTCCGGCGCGAGGGCGACGTCCTGGGCGAACGGCAGTCCGGAGGTCGGTCCTCGCTCAACCTGCTCCGGGTGGTCGAGCACGCCGACCTCATCGTCGACGCGCGCGGAGAAGCGGAGCGCGTGCTCGAACCCGATCCCGAGCTCGAGGGGTCCCCAGCCCTCCGCGACGCCCTCGCCCGGCGTCTCGACGAGTCCGACGCGGCGTTCCTCGGCAAGAACTGACCCGGGGGCACAGCGTCGCGGGCGGTATCGTCGCTGCCATGGCGCAGATCGCGGTGGTCCCCGGTTCCTTCGACCCCGTCACCCTCGGGCACCTCGACGTCATCGGCCGCGCCGCCGGGCTCTTCGACGAGGTCCACGTCCTCGTGGTGCACAACCCCGACAAGAAGCCGGCGATGTTCGAGGCGGTCGACCGGGTTCGGCTCATCAAGGACTCGCTGATCGAGGTCGGCGCGCCGGAGACGGTCACGGTGGGCGAGTGGACGTCCGGGCTGCTGGTGGACTACTGCCGGCAGGTCGGGGCGAAGGTCCTGGTGAAGGGCGTGCGGTCCGGCGAGGACGTCGCGTACGAGACCCCGATGGCCATCATGAACCGCCACCTGGCCGACGTCGAGACGGTGTTCCTGCTGCCCGAGGCGTCGCGGGCGCACGTGTCGAGCTCGCTGATCCGCCAGGTGTCGTCCCTCGGCGGTGACGTCACGCCCTACGTGCCGAAGACGGTCGCCGAAGCGCTCGCGGCCCGCTGAGCACACCCGCTGAGCACGCCCGCCCAGTCCGCCCAGCACGCGCACTGCGCCCCACCGCGTCCGGACACGCCTGTCGCCACCTCGACTCTCGGCCCCGATCGCGCTAGGCTTGTCGATCGTGTCTTCCCCCGTGAACAGCCCCTACGCCCTGCGCGTGCGCGACCTCGCGCACCGGCCGGGTGAGATGCGCGAGCACTCGCTCGACATCGAGGTGCCCGACGCGATGGGGGCCGGTCTGATCGGCGTCCGACAGGGTGCCGAACTGCACATCGACGTCAAACTCGAAGGCCTGCACGAGGGCGTCCTCGTGTCCGGACACGCTTCGGCCGACGCCACGGGGGAGTGCTCGCGCTGCCTCATCGACATCAGCGAACCGATCGAGGTCGATTTCGCCGAGCTGTTCGCGTATGATGCCTCGGAGGATTTCGACTTCTTCGTTCGCGATGACCACGTGGACACCGAACAGGTCGTTCGAGATGCGGTGGTGCTGTCGCTGCCGTTCCAGCCGGTCTGCCGACCGGACTGCCCAGGACTCGACCCGGTGACGGGCGAGCGTCTGGCCGACCTCGGCGAGCAGCCCGCTCGTCAGGTGCTGGATCCCCGCTGGGCAGCGCTCAGCGCGATCGAGCTCGACGACAGCACCGACGGTGACACCACCGCACCGAAGACCACCGAGGGCGAGGAGCGGGCCGAGACCGAGTAGGTCCCGACACCGCCAGCCCCCGTACCGACCACCGACCAACCGAAAGAGATTCACCATGGCCGTTCCCAAGCGCAAGCAGTCCCGTGCGAACACGCACGCCCGTCGTTCGCAGTGGAAGGCCACGCCGATCCAGCTCGTGAAGACGATCGAGAACGGTCAGGTCACCTACAGCCTCCCGCACCGCGCGAAGGTCGTCGAGGACTCGGCCGGCACGCCCCTGTACATGGAGTACAAGGGCCGCAAGGTCGCCGACGTCTGATCGGACCGAACGCATGACGACAACGTCCGGCGCTGCGGGGTCTCGCCCCGCGGGGCCGGACGTCGTTCGTCTGCAGGGCATCCTCGGGGCCGACATCGACCTCGAGCTGCTCCAGCTCGCCCTGACGCACCGCTCCTACGCCTACGAGCACGGGGGCATCAAGCACAACGAGCGCCTCGAGTTCCTCGGGGACTCGATCCTCGGCCAGGCCGTGACCGTGAAGCTCTACCGGTCGTTCCCCGACCTCGACGAGGGTGACCTCGCCAAGCGTCGGGCGAGCCTGGTGTCGACCGTGGCGCTGGCCGAGATCGCCCGGATGATCGGGCTCGGCCGCTACCTGCGCCTCGGCAAGGGCGAGGAACAGACCGGCGGCCGAGACAAGTCGTCGATCCTGGCCGACACCGTCGAAGCCGTCATCGGCGCGACGTACCTGTCGGCCGGTCCCGACCCGGCGACCGAGCTCGTGCTCCGTCTGGTCGAACCGCTCATGATCGACCCGGACCGCTTCGGCGCCGCGATGGACCCGAAGACGAGCCTGCAGGAGCTCGCCTCGAGCCGCTCGCTCGGCAACCCGGCGTACCGCGTCACCGAGACCGGCCCGGACCACGACAAGACCTTCATGGCGACGGTCGTCCTGCAGGGCGAGGACATCGCCACCGGCACCGGGTCGAGCAAGAAGGCCGCCGAGATGGCCGCTGCGCTCGACGCCTGGACCCGGTTGTCCGGCCGAGCGGCCTGACCGCGTGCCCGAACTCCCCGAGGTCGAGGTCGTCCGCGCCGGCCTCGAACCCGCCGTCAGCGGCGCGCGGGTCCTGCACGTCGACGTGGTCGACGACCGTGCCCTCACCCGGCACGACGGCCCTGCCGAGGACTTCGCCGACCGACTGACCGGTCGCACGATCGCCGCCGCCGTCCGCCGGGGCAAGTTCCTCTGGATGCCGCTGCAGCCCGAGCACGACGGGGACCGCCCCGAGGCACTCGTCGCCCACCTCGGCATGAGCGGGCAGATCCTGCTCGGCCGTGGTCGACCGGCGGCCAAGCACCGTCGGATCCTCATCGACGTGCAGCCCGCGGGCACCGACCGCTCGGGTGCGGCGGAGCCCCCGGTGGAACTCGAGTTCGTCGACCAGCGCACGTTCGGCTCGATGGCGATCGACGCGATGGTGCCGACGATCGACGGTGCTCCGGCCGGGTTCGGCGGGCAGGTCGACGCGATCGACCCCGATGCCGTGTGGCGCCGCTGGGTGCCCGGGCAGGTGTCGCACATCGCCCGTGACCCGCTCGACCCCGCGTTCGACGACGACCGGTTCACCGCGATGGCCCGGAAGCGTTCGAGCGGCATCAAGCGGGTGCTGCTCGACCAGGGCGTCGTGAGCGGCATCGGCAACATCTACGCCGACGAGTCGCTCTGGGCCGCGAAGCTGCACTACGACCGCGCCGCCGACCGCCTCACCCGTGCCGACCTGCGACGACTGCTCGACGAGGTCCGCGCCATCCTGCGCCGGGCGCTCGAGGACGGCGGCACGAGCTTCGACGCCCAGTACGTCAACGTCAACGGGCAGTCCGGGTACTTCTCGCAGCGCCTGAACGTCTACGGGCAGCAGGGGAAGCCGTGTCCACGCTGCGGCACGACGATCGTGCGCGAGGCCTTCATGAACCGGTCGAGCCACATCTGCCCCGTGTGCCAACCCCGTCCCCGCGCCCGCACGCGTTAGCCTGACGCCAACCTGAGCATCCGGAGACCGCATGTACTTGAAGAGCCTGACCATCAAGGGGTTCAAGTCCTTCGCGCAGCCGACGACGTTCGCGTTCGAGCCGGGCGTGACGTGCATCGTCGGCCCGAACGGCTCCGGCAAGTCGAACGTGGTGGACGCCCTGGCCTGGGTGATGGGGGAGCAGGGGGCGAAGACCCTGCGCGGCGGCAAGATGGAGGACGTCATCTTCGCCGGCACCTCGACCCGCGGCCCGCTCGGTCGGGCACAGGTGCTGCTGACCATCGACAACAGCGACGGCCTGCTGCCGATCGAGTACTCCGAGGTGACGATCGCGCGCACGCTGTTCCGCAACGGTGGCAGCGAGTACGCCATCAACGGCGAGAACTGCCGCCTGCTCGACGTGCAGGAGCTGCTGAGCGACACCGGCCTCGGCCGTGAGATGCACGTCATCGTCGGGCAGGGGCAGCTCGACAAGGTGCTGCACGCCACCCCGGAGGACCGCCGCGGCTTCATCGAGGAGGCCGCGGGGATCCTGAAGCACCGTCGCCGCAAGGAGAAGACCCTCCGCAAGCTCGACGCGATGCAGACGAACCTGACCCGCCTGTCCGACCTGGCCGGTGAGATCCGGCGGCAGCTGAAGCCCCTCGGGCGCCAGGCCGAGGTCGCGCGCAAGGCCCAGTCGGTCGCCGCGGTCTTCCGCGACGCCAAGGCCCGCATCCTGGCGGACGACGTGGTGCGCCTGCGCCGCGAGCTGCACGACCACCAGGAGGTCGAGGCGGGCCGCAAGTCCGAGCGCATCGTCCTGACCGAGCGGCTCGACCAGACCCGGGTGCGCCAGCAGCACGTCGAGCAGAGCATGGTCGGCGACGACGTCGACCGCGCCCGCACCGTGGTGCACCGGCTCGAGAGCGTGCAGGAGCGCCTCCGCGGCCTGTCGAGCCTGGCGAACCAGCGCCTGATGTTCCTCGCGCAGCAGGCCGACGCCCCGCAGCAGGGCCCGACCGTCACCCAGGAGCAGGTCGCCGGGGTCCGTGCCGAGGCCGACCGCCTCGCCGCCCGCGCCGACGAGATGCAGGGCGGCTCGGCGACGACCGCCCGCGCGGTGCAGGACGCCCGCGCCGCGCTGGACGCCCTCGACGAACGCATCGCCGCCCAGGCAGCCCGGGTCTCGCAGCACGACCTCGAGGCGCAGCGGCTCGCCAGCGCCGTCGACGTCGCCCGGTCGAAGCGCGGTTCCGCCGTCGCCGACCGCGAGCGGCGGGAACGGGCACTGGCCGAGGCCGGGGAGCGTGCCGAGCGTGCCGCGGCGGCCCTCGCCGAACTCGGCGTCGACCCGTCCGAGGGCGTCGACGAGTCCGCGCTCGCGCAGACCCTGGAGCAAGCGCGCGCCGAGCTCGAGCGGGCCCAGACCACGCGCGACGAGCAGCGCGACCGCCTCCACGCCCTCGAACGCGAGCGGGACGCCCTCGACGCCCGGGTCACCGCGCTCGGGATGTCGATCGAGGTCCGCGACGGTTCGCAGGCCCTGATCGACGCCGGTCGCGCGGGCATCGTCGGTCGCCTGGCCGACACCCTGACGGTGTCGCCCGGGTTCGAGGCCGCGATCGCCACCGCGCTCGAGGGACTCGCCGACGCCGTCCTCGCGGACGACCGCGGTGCAGCGCTCGACGCCGTCGACCACGCCCGCGCTGCTGACCTCGGCCGGATCGACGTCGTCGTCGCGGACGCCGCGTCCGTCACCACCGCCCTGCCCGAGACCCTGCCGGCCGGCGTCCGCCGTGCCACAGACCTGGTGCAGGGACCGCCGGCGCTCGCGTCGATCCTGCGGGACACGCTGGTCGCGGAGACCGACGACCTCGACCTGGAGGCGGTGCTCACGGCCGCCCCGCACGCCACGGTGGTCACGCGGTCCGGCGACCTCGTCCGCGCGGTCCGCGTGACCGGCGGCGGGGAGCGCGTGACCTCGCGCATCGAGCTCGTCGCGGAGCGCGACGACGCCGTGACGCGCCGCGACGCGATCGCGACCGACGCCGAGGACGCGGCCACGGGCCTCCAGGCCGCACGCAGTGCCGTCGAGGACGCACGCCGCCGTGCGGACGAGGCCGACGCAGCATCCCGCGCGTACACGCGGGCGAAGGCCGAGTACGACCGCACGAGTGCGTCGACGCGGGCGAAGGCGGAGAACGCCGCGGCCGAGGTCGAGCGGCTGCGTGCCGCGCTGGCCGAGACCGACGGCGCCGTCGAGACCGCCGAGGCGGTGCTGGCCGAGGCCGAGTCGGCGCACCGGGCCTTCACCGAGCAGGAGCGTCCCGTGGTCGACGCCTCCGAGCGTCCCGCGCTGCAGGACGCGCTCGAGGCCGCACGCGCCGCCGAGGTCGAGCAGCGGATCCAGGTCGAGACCGTACGCGAGCGGGTGCGCGCCGAACGGAACCGCGCCGACCAGCTCGAACGCCAGCTCGAGACCGAGCGCGCCGCTGCCGAGGAAGCCGCGCGGCTCGCCGTCATCCGACGCGGCCAGATCCGGACCGCGGAAGCCGTGCTCGCCGACCTGCCCGGGGTGCTCGGTGCGGTCGACCGTTCGCTGGCCGAGGCCCGGGTGCAGCTGGCGACGGAAGAAGCCGAGCGGTCGAAGCGCAACACCGAGCTGCAGACCATCCGCAACGAGGAGCGCGAGCTCCGGGACCGCCTGCAGACCATCACCGACGGCGTGCACTCGCTCGAGATGGAGATCTACGAGAAGAAGCTGCACGTGTCCGGCGTCCTCGACCGGGCGCAGAGCGAGCTCGGCCTGACCGAGGCCGTGCTGGTGGCCGAGTACGGGCCGCACGTCCCGGTGCCGGTCGACGTGCTCGTGGACCCGCGGGTGCGCGCGCGGAAGCACCGTGAGGCGGAGCGCGCAGCCGCGGCCGCCGCGGCCGAAGTCGCGGGCGTGACCGAGCCGGAGGCACCGGAGGAAGCAACTGCAGAAGCGGGTCCCGACGCCGACGACCTGACCCTCGTCGACGCCGAGTCCACGCTGCCCGGCGGCCCCGCCCTGCCCGAGTTCGACACCACCGACGAGGTCGACCCCGCCGACGTCGAGACCGTGCCCTACGTCCGTGCCGAGCAGGAGCGCCGACTCAAGGCCGCCGAGCGCGACCTCGGACAGCTCGGCAAGGTGAACCCGCTCGCGCTCGAGGAGTTCCAGGCGCTCGAGCAGCGGCACGCGTTCCTCGCCGAGCAGCTCGAGGACCTGCAGAAGACCCGGACGGACCTGCTGACGATCATCGACGAACTCGACACGAAGATGCAGACGATCTTCGAGTCCGCGTTCAACGACACGAAGGAAGCGTTCGACGTCATCTTCCCGATCCTGTTCCCGGGCGGCTCGGGGTCCATCAACCTGACCGACCCGACCGACCTGCTCGGCACCGGGATCGACGTGCAGGTGAAGCCCGCCGGCAAGAAGATCGACCGCCTGACCCTGCTGTCCGGCGGCGAGCGGTCCCTGGCGGCGGTGGCGCTCCTCGTCGCGATCTTCACCGCGCGGCCGTCGCCGTTCTACATCATGGACGAGGTCGAGGCGGCACTCGACGACGCCAACCTCGGCCGCCTGCTGACCGTGTTCGAGCGGCTCCGCGAGTCGTCCCAGCTCATCGTCATCACGCACCAGAAGCGGACGATGGAGATCGCCGACGCCCTGTACGGGGTGTCGATGCGGCAGGACGGCGTCTCCGCCGTCGTCGGGCAGCGGGTGCAGAAGCGCGAGCCGGCGGACGCGGTCGCCTAGGCGCCCGAGATTCGCACCCCGTTCCGCGAAAGCGACAGATCTCCGCCGACAGCTCGCGGCGATCTGTCGCTTTCGCGGGAATCGCCTCGGGCCGGTACCGAGATCTGTCGCTTTCGGAGAGCCGTGGGCGTCACCACGGACAGACGGGAGGCGCGGTGCCAGCTGGCACCGCGCCTCCCGTCTGTCAGGTGCATCCGGACAGGACGCCGGGTCGCTACGCGCGACCGCGGATCGTCCGGAGCAGCCAGCCGATGACCGCCAGCAGGATGAGCACGATGCCCACCCAGAGCAGGAACTTCAGCGCACCGACGAAGATGCCGCTGAAGAGCAGGACGAGGCCGACGATGATCGCGATGATCAGCAGTGCGGGCATGAGGGTCTCCTATCCCTGGAACGAGACCGAGCAGATGCCCGGACCGTCAGGGACGCTACTCCTCGGCGTGACGACGCGTTCGCTCAGCCGACGGGGCCGCCTTCGCTCAGCCGACGAGGTTCTGCACGAACACGTGCGGCGTGAAGCCCGTGAGGTCGTTGATGCCCTCGCCCTGCCCGATGAGCTTGATCGGGATACCGGTCTTCTCCTGCACGCTCAGCACGAACCCGGCCTTGGCCGAGCCGTCGAGCTTCGTGATGACGAGGCCGGTCACGCCGGCGCCCTCGATGAAGGCCTGGGCCTGTGCGAGGCCGTTCTGGCCGGTCGTCGCGTCGAGGACGAGCAGGACCTCGCTGATCTCGGTCTGCTTCTCGACCACGCGCTTGATCTTGGTGAGCTCGTCCATCAGGCCGGCCTTGGTGTGCAGCCGCCCGGCCGTGTCGATGACGACGATCTCGGTCTGGTCGCGGATCGCCTTCTCGACGGTCTGGTACGCCACCGACGCCGGGTCCTGCCCGGGCTGCGACGGACGGACGACGTCGACCCCGGCGCGCTGGGCCCAGGTGGCGACCTGCTCGACCGCCGCGGCGCGGAACGTGTCCGCCGCCCCGACGAGCACCGTGCGGTCGTAGGTCTTCAGGAACTTGGCGAACTTGCCGATCGTCGTGGTCTTGCCGACGCCGTTCACCCCGACGACGAGCACCACGGCGGGCCGCGCGCTGAGCTTCAGGGTGGTGTCGAGCTTGGAGAGCCGTTCCTCGAGGACCTCGCGGAGCATGCGCTGCAGGTCGGCGGGGTCGGTCGTGCCGTACCGGTCGACGCGGGCGTGCAGGTCCTCGATGATCTCCTCGGAGATGTCGGGCCCGAAGTCGGCGCCGATGAGGGCGGTCTCGAGGTCCTCCCACGTGGTCTCGTCGATCGTCTTGCGCTGGAAGAGGCCGCGCAGCCGTGTGGACAGTGACCAAGAACTCGCCATGCTCCCAGCTTAGAGCGCGGCACATGTCCGCTGTGCCCGGTATGCTCGGGATCACGAAGGGGAGTATTCCCTCTCGGTGACCCCGTCAGTACGGTCCGGAACGATCCGGCCCCGGGGCGCCGGTCGTGCGGCACCGGTTCCGGTGCGGGGCGACGGAAGAGACCTTCAGGCCTCGGCGTACCCACACATCAGCGGCGCGCCCTACCTGAAGGAAACCGTGGACGTCCCACTCTTCGTCTGGCTCATCACGATCGCCGGCATCCTCGCGCTGCTGGTGTTCGACTTCTACTCGCACGTCCGCACGCCGCACGTGCCCCACATCCGCGAATCCGCGTTCTGGTCGGCCTTCTACATCGGGCTGGCGATCCTGTTCGGCATCGGCATCCTGGTGTTCGGCGGCGGGCAGGCCGGTGGCGAGTACTTCGCCGGCTGGCTGACCGAGAAGGCGTTGTCGGTCGACAACCTCTTCGTCTTCCTCATCATCATGTCGAGCTTCGCGGTGCCGAAGGAGTTCCAGCAGAAGGTCCTGCTGGTCGGCGTCGCGATCGCGCTCGTCGCCCGCGGCGTCTTCATCGCCCTCGGCGTCACGATCATCGAGAACTTCTCGTGGGTCTTCTACCTCTTCGGTGCGCTGCTGTTCTGGCTCGCCTGGTCGCAGGCCCGCAGCGGCAACGATCACGGCAGCGAGGGCGAATCCCGGCTCATCCGGATCCTCAAGCGCATCATCCCGACGTCGGACCACTACGACGGCGACCGCCTGACCACGCGCGTCGACGGCAAGCGGCTGTTCACCCCGATGCTGCTCGTCATGGTCGCCATCGGCCTGACCGACGTGCTGTTCGCGCTCGACTCGATCCCCGCGATCTTCGGGCTGACGCAGGACGCCTTCATCGTGTTCACGGCGAACGCGTTCTCGCTGCTCGGTCTCCGGCAGCTGTACTTCCTGATCGCCGGCTTGCTCGAGCGCCTCATCTACCTGGGTCAGGGTCTGGCCGTCATCCTGGCGTTCATCGGTGTGAAGCTCGTCTTCCACGCCATGCACGTCAACGAGCTGCCCTTCATCAACGGTGGCGAGCACATCGAGTGGGCGCCGGAGATCCCGATCTGGTTCTCGCTGGGCTTCATCGCGCTGACGATCGCGGTCGCCACGACCGCGTCGCTGGTGGTCTCGAAGCGCCGGCAGGAGCGCGGGCTCACCCCGACCGGCCAGCCGAAGGAGTCGGTCGAGGCCGACGCGAAGTAGCCGTCACCACCTGACGGACAGGAGGCGCGGTGCCAGCTGGCACCGCGCCTCCCGTCCGTCCGGGCGTCGTCCGGAGCGTCAGACGGCCTGGCGACCAGGGGTCGCGTCGAGCAGGTGGGCCAGGTGCTCGGGAACCGAGCCGCCGCGGGCCACCGTCGCCCGTGCCCAGAGCCGGCCCGCTCGGTACGACGACCGGACCAGCGGTCCGGCCAGCACTCCGGCGAAGCCCATCTGCTCGGCGACCTGGCGGAGCTCGACGAACTCCTCCGGCTTGACCCAGCGCGCGACCGGCAGGTGCCGGGGCGACGGTCGGAGGTACTGCGTCAGCGTGATGATGTCCGTGCCCGCGTCGTACAGGCGCTGCAGGGCGTCCTCGATCTCGATGCGATCTTCGCCCATGCCGAGGATCAGGTTCGACTTCGTGACGAGTCCGGCGTCGCGGCCCTGGGTGATGACGTCCAGTGAGCGTTCGAACGTGAAGGCCGGCCGGATCCGCTTGAAGATCCGCGGCACCGTCTCGACGTTGTGGGCGAAGACCTCGGGGCGGGCGTCGAACACCGGGCCCAGCTGGTCCGGTCGTCCGTTGAAGTCCGGCACCAGGATCTCGACGCCGGTGCCGGGGGAGTGTTCGTGGATCGCCCGGATGGTCTCGGCGTAGAGCCAGGAGCCGCCGTCGGGCAGGTCGTCGCGGGCGACGCCGGTCACGGTCGCGTACCGCAGGCCCATCTCCGCCACGGAGTCCGCGACCCGGCGGGGCTCGTCGCGGTCGAGCGGTTCCGGCTTGCCGGTGTCGATCTGGCAGAAGTCGCAGCGACGGGTGCACTGTGAGCCGCCGATCAGGAAGGTGGCCTCGCGGTCCTCCCAGCACTCGAAGATGTTCGGGCACCCGGCCTCCTGGCAGACCGTGTGCAGCTGCTTGTCGCGCACCAGGCTCGACAGCTCGCGGAACTCCGGACCCTGCGTGGCACGGGTCTTGATCCACGCGGGCTTCGTCTCGATCGGGGTCTCGGCGTTCCGGGCCTCGACCCGGAGCATGCGGCGGCCTTCGGGGGCGAGGGTCATACGAGGGTCTCCTGTCGGGCGGACGCGGTGCTGGTGCTGGTGCTGGTGCTGGGGGCAGTCGTGCTGATCCGGCTGCCGTTGTGCATCCCGTCGACGGCCTGTTGGACGCGCTCCGCGACGAGGGGCGCGAGGTCGTCGACGGTCACTCGAGCACGCCCCACGTGCGCCGCCGCGGCGCTCAGCGTCGTGACCCCGGCGTCCGCGATGCCGCACGGGACGATCGCGGCGTAGGCGTCGAGGGCGTTGTCGCAGTTGATCGCGATGCCGTGGCTCGTCACGCCCTCGGCGACGTGCAGGCCGATCGCACCGACCTTGGCGGCGGGGGAGCCGTCCGTGCCTGGCACCCATGCGCCGCTGCGATCCGTGACCCGTTCGGCGTGCACTCCGACGGCAGCCGCGGCGTCGATGACGACCTGCTCCAGGTCGCGCACCCAGGCGACGACGTCGAGGGGTTCGGCGAGCCGGACGATCGGGTAGGCGACCAGTTGCCCCGGCCCGTGCCAGGTGATGCGTCCGCCACGGTCGGTGTCGATGACCGGGGCGCCGTTCGTCGGCAGGTCGGACGGTTCGGTGCGGCGTCCGGCGGTGTACACGGACGGGTGCTCGCAGAGGACGACGGCCCCGGGGGAGCGGCCGGCGACGACGTCGGCGTGCAGGTTCCGCTGCAGGGCGAGGCCGTCCGCGTAGTCGAGCAGGCCGTGGTGGCGGACGATCTCGAGTTCCGGCATGCGGCGAGCGTACGACAGTTTCTGGACGGCGTCCAACAACCGGGTGCTTGACCTCAACAATGATTGAGATGGTCCGATGAGGACATGGACATCCGACAGGTACAGCTCGCCACCCGATCGCTCGCCGACACCGCCCGGTTCTACGAACGACTGGGGTGTCCGGTCGAGATCGTCGACGCCACGGTGCGCGTCGTGGTGGGGTCGTCGCTCCTCGTGTTCCGCGAACTGCCGGAGATGACCGGAGCCCTGCACCTGGCGATCACGATCCCCACGGGGACGTTCGACGCGGGCAAGGCCTGGATCGCCGGACTGACGACGGTGCTCGGTACCCACGACCAGGACGAGTTCGAGGGACCGCCGAACTGGAACTCGCGGTCGGTCTACTTCGAGGGGCCCGACCAGCAGCTCCTCGAGCTGATCGAGCGGCGGGACCTGCCCGTAGACGTGGGCGAGAACACGGCTGTCCCGCTCGTCTCCGTCAGCGAGGTCGGCGTCCCGGTCCCCGACGTCCTCGGCGCCGTCGAGGCCCTGCGACGCGCCGGTCTCGAGCCGTACGCCAACCCGCCGGGGGAGTCGTTCTCGGCGGTCGGCGACGTGGACGGTCTCGTGATCCTGGTGTCGCCCGACCGACGCTGGTTCCCGACCGGTGACCGGAGCCCGTCGAGCGCCCCGGTGGTCATCGACGTGGGGCTCGGGGCACCGCTCGAACTGACCGAGGGTGTCCTCCTGCGGTGAACGGACCGGTGCCGTCGGCGGGAGCCTTGTAGAATCGACGGATCATGGCGCAATTCGGTTCACTCTCCGATCGGCTGACCGAGACCTTCCGCAATCTGCGGAGCAAGGGTCGGCTGACTCCGTCCGACGTCGACGGCACCGTCCGCGAGATCCGGCGGGCGCTCCTCGACGCCGACGTCGCGCTCGACGTCGTCAAGGCGTTCACCGCATCGGTGCGCGAGCGTGCCCTCTCCGACGAGGTCAACCGCGCGCTCAACCCGGCGCAGCAGGTCGTCCAGATCGTCAACGAGGAACTCGTCGGCATCCTGGGCGGGCAGCAGCGACGGCTCGAGTTCGCGAAGAAGCCGCCGACGGTCATCATGCTCGCGGGTCTGCAGGGTGCCGGTAAGACCACCCTCGCGGGCAAGCTCGGCAAGTGGCTCAAGAAGGACGGCCACACCCCGATGCTCGTCGCGGCGGACCTCCAGCGTCCGAACGCCGTGCAGCAGCTGCAGGTCGTCGGCGAGCAGGCCGGCGTGCACGTGTTCGCGCCCGAGCCCGGCAACGGTGTCGGCGACCCGGTCAAGGTCGCCAAGAACGCCATCAAGGCCGCGATCGACCAGCAGTACGACACCGTCATCGTCGACACCGCCGGTCGACTCGGTGTCGACGCCGAGCTGATGAAGCAGGCCGCGAACATCCGCAAGGCCGTCGACCCGGACGAGGTCCTGTTCGTCATCGACGCGATGATCGGTCAGGACGCCGTCAACACGGCCCGTGCGTTCCAGGAAGGCGTCGACTTCACCGGTGTCGTGCTCTCCAAGCTCGACGGTGACGCACGCGGTGGTGCCGCCCTGTCGGTGGCCAGTGTGACCGGCCGCCCGATCATGTTCGCGTCGACGGGTGAGTCGCTCGACGACTTCGAGCCGTTCCACCCGGACCGCATGGCGAGCCGCATCCTCGACCTCGGCGACATCCTGTCCCTCATCGAGCAGGCGCAGGGCGCCTTCGACGAGGAAGAGGCGCGCAAGGTCGCGGACAAGATCGCGACCGACAACTTCACGCTGAACGACTTCCTGCAGCAGATGCAGCAGCTCCGCAAGGCCGGCTCCATCAAGGGCATGCTCGGCATGCTCCCGGGAGCCAAGGGCATGCGCGAGGCGCTCGACAACTTCGACGAGCGCGAGATCGTCCGAACCGAGGCGATCATCCAGTCGATGACGCCCCAGGAGCGCGAGCTCCCGAAGCTCCTGAACGGTTCGCGCCGTCTGCGCATCGCGCGCGGTGCCGGATCGACCGTCACCGAGGTCAACGCGCTGGTCAACCGCTTCGAGCAGGCCGCCAAGATGATGAAGACCGTCGCCCGCGGTGGCGTGCCGCAGATGCCGGGCATGGGTCCGATCCCGGGCATGCACGGCGGCAAGAAGCAGCAGCAGGGCGGCAAGAAGAAGTCGAAGGTGGGCAACCCCGCCAAGCGCGCAGCCCTCGCGGCCGGCGCGGCGGCTGCGCCGCAGCAGGCTCCGCAGGGGTCCGGCCTCGGCCTCGGCGGCGCCAAGGGCGGCAAGGCACCGACCGAGGAAGAGCTCGCGTCGCTGCAGAAGTTCCTGGGTCGCTAGTCGCGACCACCTGACGGACGGGAGGCCCGGTGCCAGCTGGTACCGGGCCTCCCGTCCGTTCGTGGTCCCGTCGCGACGTTCCTTCCCATCGCACGCGCGATGGAAAGTGGAATCGGGCGTACCTGGTCGAAAGAAACGACCCGGTACGCCCGGATCGACCAGGTATACCCGGATCGATTAGGTGGGTGGGCGCGGACTGGACGCGGGGGTCGCGCCGCGACGTTCCTTCCCATCGCACGCGCGATGGAAAGTGGAATCGGGCGTACCTGGTCGAAAGGAACGACCAGGTACGCCCGATTCGACCAGGTGCGCCCGATTCGGGGGCGGGCCGGTCGCGGCTAGAGCGCTTCGCGGAACTCCGTCACCAGGTGGCGGACCACGGCGCGCAGGTCGCCGCCGTTCTCCTGCGCGACCTGCAGCTGCCGCTGGTACGAGGCGCCGCGCTCGATCATCGTGTCGAGGTGGTGCAGTTCGTCCTGGCAGCCGAGCCGTTCGGCGATCGGGTCGAGCCGCTGCACCAGGTCGTGCACCTCGTCGGTCACGAGCCGCTCGTCGCCGGCGACGTTCGTGATGATCTCGGCCTCCATGCCGTAGCGGGCGGCACGCCACTTGTTCTCGCGGATGAACCACGGCTGCATGGTGGGCAGGGTCTCACCGGCGTCGAGCCGGTCCGAGCAGGCGGTGACCAGGCACTGCACGAGTGCGGTGACGGCGCCGACCTCGTGCAGGGTCGAGATGCCGTCGGAGACCCGGTTCTCGAGGGTGCCCCAGCCGGGCGAGGGGCGGATGTCCCAGCGGAGGTCCTTCACGCCGTCGATGACGCCGGTGTGCGTGAGGTCGCCGACGACCTCTTCGAAGTTCGCCCAGGCGCCGAGCTGCGGCGGGAGCCCGCCGGTCGGGAGCTGCTGGAACATGAGGGCGCGGTTCGAGGCGTACCCGGTGTCGGTGCCGCCCCAGAACGGGCTCGACGCGGTGAACGCCTGCAGGTGCGGGACGTAGGCGAGCATCGCGTTCATGATCGGGACCGCCTTGTCGCGGTCGTCGATGCCGACGTGCACGTGCACGCCCCAGATGAGCATCTGGCGTCCCCACCAGCGGGTGCGGTCGATGAGGGTCGTGTAGTGCTCGCTGTCCGGGGTGATCTCCTGCTGGTCCCACACCGCGAACGGATGCGTGCCCGAGCACATCACCTGGGCGTCGAGCGGCTCGGCGGCGTCGATGACCTCGCCGATGATGCCGGACAGCTCGCTCGTCGCAGCCCCCACGCGGTCGTGGACGCTCGAGACGACCTCGACCGTGTTGGTCAGCAGCTCCTCGGTGACGCGGTCGTGGTCACCGAGCCGCTCGTGCACGGCGGCGATGACGGCGGGGGCGCGGGGAGCGAGGTCGCCGGTCGACCGGTCGACCAGGGGGAGTTCCCACTCGACGCCGATGGTCGACGGGCGGGACTCGGTGAAGCGGATGTCCATGCCGTCCATCCTGCCCGGGTCCTTGTCGGACACGCACAACGAAGCGTTGTCCCGATCGTGCGGATCGTCCTGCAACTAGTTCCACTGTGGGCGTACCGTTGAAATGTTCCTACAGGGAAGAGGTACGCATGCAGTTGGTGGTGCGCGGGACGAACGCCCCGCTCGTCGGAGAACTCGACATCCCGGTCTCGAAGTACCACGCGCACCGCGCGCTGGTGCTCGCGTCGCTGGCGAAGGGGACGAGTGTCGTCTCCGGGGTGAGCGCGACGCGACAGGTGGAGTGGACCGTGGGCACGCTCCGCGCGCTCGGCGTCGACGTCAAGCGTCGTGGGAACGCGTACCACGTGACCGGACTGGGCGGCCGGTACCAGGCCACCGACGTCGTGGACCACGGTTCGCGCGGTGCCGACGGGCTGCTCAACATGGGGTCCTCGGGCACCACGCTCTACTTCATGACCGGGCTCGCCTCGCTGGCCGACCGCCCGATGACCCTGTCGGGCATGAAGTACTTCCAGCGCCGGCCGATCAAGGCGCTGCTCACCTCGCTGACGCAGATGGGGGTGGAGCTCGAGGCGACGAACGACTGCCCGCCCGTCACCGTGCAGCCGAAGCGTCCGCGCGGCGGCGACGTGACGATCGCCGGCACCCTGTCGCAGTGGGTGTCCGGGCTGCTGCTGGTGGCGCCGTTCGCCGAGCACGAGACCCGGATCCACATCACCGGCGGGCGGCTCAACGAGCAGCCCTACGTCGAGCTCACCGTGCGGATGATGCGGCAGTTCGGCCTGACGGTCGAGGTCTCCGACGACTGGCTCGAGTACCGGATCCCGGCGGGCCAGCAGGCCACCCCGCACGACTACGTCATCCCGCCCGACATCGGCTCCGCAGCGTTCGGCATCGCGGCGGCCGGCACCCGCGAGTCGAACGTGCTGCTGCGGGGCATGACGGCCACGACGACGGCCGAGACCGACCACCCGGAGAGCGAGTTCCTGGACCTCGCGACCGCGATGGGTGTCCCGATGCGGATCGACGAGGAGACCGGCTTCGTCCGGATCGAGCACGACGGGTCGCCGCTCCGGCCGCTCGACGTCGACTGCCGTCCGATCCCGGACCTGCTGCCCGTGCTGTCCACGATGGCCACGTTCGCCGAGGGCACGAGCCGACTGTGGAACGTGGCGCACATCCGGCTGAAGGAGTCCGACCGGGTCGCGGCGATGCTCCAGCTGAACCGGATGGGCGGCCGTGCCGAGCAGGGTGCGGACGAGCTGCGGGTCACCGGTGTCGGTGCGGCCGGGTTGCACGGAGCGCCGATGTCCTCGTTCAACGACCACCGCGTGCTGATGTCCCTCGCGGTCGCGGCGTCGAGTGCCGACGGGGTGTCCGGCCTGACCTACCCGCGTGCCTACCGGATCTCCTACCCGACGTTCCTCGAGGCGATGAACTCCGTCGGGCTCGACATGTCCGTCGGCGACCGGCTCGCAGCCCAGGTCGCGCGGGACGACCGGATCGACGCCGCCGAGGCCGACGGGGTCCGCACGCACCTGGGCACGCCCCTCGAGACGTCCGCGGCGCCCGAGCCAACAGAGCAGCCGCTCGCGCAGCCCACCGCGCAGCCCACCGCCCCGCAGCACGCCGCGCAGCCCGCCGCCCCGCAGCCCACCGTCCCGCAGCCCGCCGTCGCCGTGCCCGAGCTCGCCGGCGTCGACGCCGACCCCCTCGTCCTGAGCGAGCGGGTCCGCGCCCTGTCCCAGACCGACCCCGACGGCCTGGCTGTGATCGAGGTCGGCGGTGCGACGCCCGTGAACACCACGTGGAGGGAGCTGCAGGACGAGGCCGACCGGGTCTCCGCCCTGCTGCTCGAACTCGGCGTGCGCACGGGTGAATCCGTCGCGATGCAGCTGCCGAACTGGCGCGAGTTCGTGTCGATCACCCTCGGTGCGATCCAGATCGGCGCCGTCGCGACCCCGATCATGCCGGTGTTCGGTCCCCGCGAGACCACGATGACGCTGGCGCGTTCGAAGGCCCGCGTGGTCTTCCTGCCGAATGTGTTCCGGAAGCGCCGTCCCGCGCTCGAACTCCTCGACGTCATCGACGAGGCCGCCGCGCAGGACCGCCGCCTGTCGCTCGAGCACGTCATCGTGCTCCGCGCCGAGGCGCGCGGGCAGGGGGACACCCCGACGAACCAGCCGCCGCTGCCCGCCGACGCCCTGGAACGGGTCGTGGCGAGCGACTGGCACTGGCGCTACTTCGAGAACGCCCTCGCCGCCGTGCACGTCGACGTCGACGAGATCGCGTCGCACGCTCCCGGCCCGGACGACGTGTGCCAGCTGCTCTTCACCTCCGGCACCACGGGGGAGCCGAAGGGCGTGCAGCACCCGCACCGCACGCTCGGGCTCGCGACCGCCATGCACGTGGCGCAGTCCGGGCTGACCAGCGCCGACCGCATCTACATCCCGTCGCCGCTCGCGCACCAGACCGGGTTCCTGTACGGCATGCTGCTGGCGTTCCGGCTCGGTGCCCCGCAGGTCATCCAGCCGGTGTGGGACGGCCGGGTCGCACTCGAGCAGGCGTTCGGCGTCGCCCGGGCGTCCTTCGTGCAGTGCGCGACGCCGTTCCTGACCGACCTCGTCGACCTGGTCGAGGCCGGTGCTCCGCAGCCCGAGTCGCTCCGGATCTTCGTGCCGACGGGCGCTGCGGTGCCCCGCGCACTGGCCCAGCGGGCGAGCACGGTGCTCGGCAGCGCCATCCTCGGCGCCTTCGGGACGAGCGAGACGTGTCTCGGGGCCCTGTCCAGCCCGAGCGACGACCCCGCCGACGCGTACGGCCACGACGGCCGGGCGCTGCCGGGCATCGCGATCCGCATCGTCGACGACGCGGGGATCGAGCTGCCCGCCGGGACCGAGGGCAACTTCGAGCTGCACTCGCCGACGATGTTCGCGGGCTACCTGGACCGTCCGGACCTGACCGACGACGTGTTCACCGCGGACGGCTGGTACCGGACCGGCGACCTGGCGAAGGTCGACGAGAAGGGCTTCCTGTCGATCACCGGACGCGTGAAGGACGTCATCAACCGCGGCGGCGAGAAGATCCCCGTCGTCGAGATCGAGAACCTGCTGTACCAGCACCCGCTGGTCACGGACGTCGCGATCGTGGCGATGCCGGACGAGCGGCTCGGCGAGCGTGCCTGCGCCTGGGTCGTGAACGCCCGCGCGGACGAGCCGCTCGACTTCGCCGGGATGCAGCAGTACCTCGACACGGCCGGCGTGAGCAAGTACTACTGGCCGGAGCGACTCGAGTACACCACCGAGCTGCCGCGCAACGCGGTCGGCAAGGTCCAGAAGAACATCCTGCGCGAGCAGGCGGCCGCGCTCGTCGCGACGAAGGAGAACGAGACACGATGACGATCGTCGAGCAGACGAGCACGGGCTTCGACGAAGCCGCCTTCCAGCAACTCAAGGCCGAGGTCACCGAGTGGGTCCGCGGCCCCGGCGAGGAGTGGGCGGACGAGATCGAGCGCACCGGCCGGGTCGCCCCCGAGCTGTTCCAGGAGCTCAAGGACAACGGGTGGCTCAGCCTCGCCGCCCCGACGGAGCTCGGCGGACGGGCGATCCCCTTCTCGCGGTACCTCGAGATCATGGAGGTCGTCTCCCGCTCGCACGCCTCCATCCGCATGCTCGTGCACGTCATCAACGGCACCTGGCGCGCGATGGCCCCCTACGCGACGCCGGAGCAGATCGAGCAGGTCGTCAAGCCGTCCGTCGCCGGTGACACGCTCGTCGCGTTCACCCTGACCGAGGCCACCGCGGGCACCGGAGCGGACATCCGCACGACGGTCCGGCGCGAGGGCGACACGTACGTGATGAACGGCGAGAAGCACCTCATCACCTTCGGCGTCAAGGCCGACCACTGGCTCATCGCCGCCCGTCTCGAGGGCACGAGCGGCCAGGACGGCACGGTCGCGTTCCTCATGCCGAACAACGGGCTGCCGGGCACCGAGGTGATCGACGACTCCGACACGATGGGCATCCGCGGCACCGACCACGCGATCCTGCGCTTCACCGACGTGCCCGTGCCGGCGAGCGCACTGCTCGGCGCCGAGGGGCAGGGGCTCGAGGTCGCGCTCGGCGGCTTCCTGCTGCCGAGCCGGGTGTCCGTCGCGATGAGCGCCGTCGGGCTCGCGGAGCGGGCGAACGAGCTCGCCGTCGAGTACGCGAACAAGCGCGAGACGTTCGGCAAGCGGCTCTCCAGCCGCCAGGCGATCCAGTTCTACCTGGCCGAGAACTACGCCGACATCGCCGCAGCACGCGCCCTGGTGCTCGAGGCCGCTCGCGCCTACGAGGACGACCGTCCCGACGCCGGCACCCTGTCCAGTGCCTCGAAGATGGTCGCCGTCGACATGCTCGCCCGGGTCACCGACAAGGCCCTGCAGGTGCACGGCGGGCAGGGCTACTGGAAGCGCAACGCCATCGAGCGCGTCTACCGCGACGCACGCGCGCAGCGCTTCGAAGAGGGCACCAACGAGATCCAGAAGCTGATCGTCGGCCGCGCCGTCGTGACCGGCAAGGCCGGGTTCTAGACCACAACCAACCACCGGACTGGAGGCCCGTGGCGGGCCCGCCCCGCGCCTCCCGTCCGTCCCCACGCACGCAAAGGACCGCAGTGACCGACAGCACCAACGCACCCATCGCACTGATCACCGGCGCTTCGCGCGGCATCGGCCGCCTGCTCGCGCAGAAGCTCGGCCAGCGCGGCGTCACCGTCGTGGTGACGTACAAGGGCAACGCCGACCTGGCCGAGGAGTCCCTGGCCGACGTCAAGGCGGCCGGCGGCGACGGCATCACGGCGCAGGTCGACATCGAGCAGCCGGAGTCGATCGACGCCCTGTTCGACCTGGTGCGCGACACCTACGGACGCCTCGACATGTTCGTCGCGAACGCCGCCGCCAGCGCGTTCAAGCCCGTCGCCGACCTCAAGCTGCACCACCTCGACCGCAGCTACGCCACGAACGCCCGCTCGTTCGTGCTCGGCGCTCAGCGCGCCGCGGAACTCATGGACCGGGGTGGCCGCATCGTCGTCGTGACCTCGTACGGGTCACTCCGGGCGTTCCCGACCTACGCCGCACTCGGTGCCGCCAAGGCGATGAGCGAGGCGTACATGAAGTACATGGCGGTGGAGTTCGGTCCGCGTCAGATCACCGTCAACGCGGTGAACGGCGGCCTCATCGACACCGACTCGCTCGAGTACTTCTACACGAAGGTCCCCGGCCAGGCGCCGATGGACACGGTGCTCGAGAAGCTCCCGCTGCAGCGGCCCGGGACGGCCGACGACATGGCCGATGCCGTCGACTTCCTGCTGTCGGACAAGGCCGGGTACATCACCGGGCAGGTGCTCTCGGTCGACGGCGGGCTGACGGTCATCGCACCGCCGTACTGGTCGGACACGACGTCGCCCCTCCGCGACGCGGTGCTGCCAGCCGACGCTCCGGCCGCGGACCCCGCAGAATAGGCGCATGAGCAGCGTCGCTTCCGCCCCCGTCGTGCCGGAGTCCCTCCGGACCGTCGCGTCACCATGGACCCTCGGCCCCCTGCACCTGGCGAACCGGGTGGTGATGGGGTCGATGCACACCGGGCTCGAGGTGCACGACGACGGCGGAGCCGGCATGGCCGCCTTCTACCGCGAACGGGCGGCCGGCGGGGCGGCGTGCATCATCACCGGCGGCATCGCGGTGAACGACGAGGCCCGCGGCGGTCCGGACTTCGCGGTGTTCGGCGTCGGGGGAGCCGACGAGCGGTTCCGGGTGGCGGTCGACGCCGTGCACGACGAGGGCGGGACGATCCTCGCGCAGCTGTTCCACGCCGGGCGGTACGCGCTCGCGTCGGGCATGGTCGACCGGCACGGTGACCCGCAGCGCGTCGTGGCGCCCTCGGCCCTGCCGTGGGCGGCCGCCCGCGGGGTGGTGCCGACCGAGCTGACGTCGACCGAGGTCGAGCGGACCATCGAGGACTTCGCCGCCGCGGCCCGCACCGCCCGCGCGATCGGGTTCGACGGCGTCGAGATCATGGCGTCCGAGGGGTACCTGATCAACCAGTTCCAGTCGCCGCTGACGAACCTGCGCGACGACGAGTGGGGCGGCGATGCGGCACGGCGTCGGCGCTTCGCGATCGAGGTCGTCCGGGCCGTGCGCGCCGCGGTGCCCGAGCTCGCCGTGACGATCCGGCTGTCCGGCGCCGACCTGATGCCCGGCTCGTCGACCGAGGACGAGGTCGACGCGCTCGTGCACGACCTGCTGCCGCTCGGGCTCGACGGCATCTCGGTCGGCATCGGCTGGCACGAGTCCCGCACCCCGACCGTGCAGGCCTCGGTGCCGCACGGGGCCTGGCTGGCGTACGCGACACGGATCGCCGCGGTGGTGCGCGCGTCCCCGTACCCGGACGTCCGCGTGATCGCCTCGAACCGGATGACGGACCTGCGCGACGGTGAAGCCGTGCTCAGTGACGGCCTGATCGACGCCGTCGCGCTCGCCCGGCCGTTCCTCGCCGACCCCGCCATCGTGTCGCGTTCGCTCGCGGGCGGGTTCGCCCTGGTGAACACCTGCATCGGCTGCAACCAGGCGTGCCTCGACCGTTCGATCATCGGCGCACCGGTGTCCTGCCTGGTGAACCCCCGCGCCGCCCGCGAGGTCGCGTTCCCCGCCCGCCCGACCACCGACCCGAAGCGCGTCGACGTCGTCGGTGGCGGACCGGCCGGGCTCGCCGCCGCGGTGGACGCCGCCCGCCGGGGCCACGACGTCACCGTCTGGGAGGCGTCCGACCGCCTCGGCGGCCAGTTCGGTCTCGCCGCACTCGTCCCGGGCAAGGAGGACTACGCCGCCACGGTGCGGTCCGCCCGCGCCGAGCTGGCGGAGCGGGGCACCACGATCCACCTCGGACGCCCGGCGACGGCTGCGGACCTCGTCGACAGCGACGCCGTCGTGCTCGCGGCCGGGGTGGTCCCGCGGAGCATCGACGTCCCCGGCAGCGACCTGCCGCACGTGCTGTCCTACGAGCAGGCACTCCACCAGGGGGTCCCCGAGGGCACCGTCGCGATCATCGGCGGCGGTGGCATCGGCGTGGACACCGCGGCGTTCCTGACCGAGTCGCCCGACGAGGTCGTCCGGGCCGGCGAGTTCGCGGCCCGCTGGGACCTCGACGTGTCCGAGGAGCTCGTCGGCGACGTGCCGCAGCGGCTCCCCGCGGCACGGCGCACCACCCGACCGGGGTCGCAGGTGACGGTGCTCCGGCGTTCGGGCAAGTTCGGCCAGGGGATCGGGATCACCTCACGCTGGGTCGCGATCGGTCGGCTGCGGGACGCCGGGGTGCGGATGGTCGGCGGCGTGCAGGAGTACCTGCGCATCGAACCCGGGGTGCTCTGGATCCGCGACGAGCACGGGGGCGAGGTCGGCGTGCCGGCGGACACCGTCGTGGTCTGCGCCGGGCAGGAGCGCGCGACCGACGCCGAGGGTGACGCGCCTGACGGACTCGTGACGGGCCTCCAGGCCGCCGGCGTGCCGTACGCCGTCGTCGGCGGCGCGCGGGACGCACGGAGCGTGGACGCGGTCCGGGCGACGTCCGAGGCCCTCGAAGCGGTGCGCCGCCTCGCGCCGTAGCGAGTCGGCTCGCATCACGGCCGGGAATCTGCAAGAATGAACGGTCGAATCGCCGCAGCTCGACCCTCTATCCAGCTGTGAGCGATCTCTCTCGAGCTTTCGCCGTGTGTGCCCCCACGCCCGCGGTTCCAGTTCAACCACAACGAAAGCAAACAGGAGCAATTGTGGCTGTCAAGATCCGTCTGAAGCGTCTCGGTAAGATCCGTGCGCCCTACTACCGCATCGTCGTCGCCGACTCGCGCACCAAGCGCGATGGTCGTGTCCTCGAGGAGATCGGTCAGTACCACCCGACCGAGGAGCCCTCGGTCATCAAGATCGAGTCCGAGCGTGCGCTTTACTGGCTCGGCGTCGGCGCGCAGCCGACCGAGCAGGTCGCGGCCCTCCTCAAGCTGACCGGCGACTGGGCCAAGTTCAAGGGCGAGAAGGACACCGAGTCCAAGGTCAAGGTCGCCGAGCCGAAGCCGGCCTTCCAGGTCGACTCCTCGAAGAAGGCCGTGCTCAAGCCGAAGTCGGAGAAGACGGCTCCCGCCGCCAAGGCCGACGACGCCGAGACCGCCGACGAGACGACCGAGGCGTAGTCCTTGCTCGAATCCGCGCTGACGCACCTCGTCAAGGGGATCGTCGATCACCCTGACGACGTGCGCGTCGCCAGCTCCACCTCCCCACGCGGCGAGGTCCTCGAGGTGCGCGTGCACCCCGAGGACCTCGGCCGCGTGATCGGTCGCGCCGGGCGCACCGCCAAGGCGCTCCGCACGCTCGTCACGGCCCTGGCCGACGGCAAGCGCGTGCGGGTCGACGTGGTGGACACCGATTCCTAGGGAGACGACCCAGCTCCGGGTGGGTCGAATCACGAAGGCGCACGGGCTCAAGGGCGGCATCAAGCTCGAGCTCTACACCGACGACCCGGATCGTCGGTTCACCCCGGGCGCCACCTTCACGCTCCAGGTCCCGGACGACTCACCGTGGTCGGGCAAGACCCTCGAGCTGGACGAACTCCGCTGGTACAACGGTCACCCCGTCGCGTTCTTCGCCGGGATCGACGACCGCACCGCGGCCGAGTCCCTGGCGCGCATCATCCTCTGGGTCGAGCAGGACGCCGACGCAGAGACCGGTGAGGACGACGCCTGGTACGACCACCAGCTCGTCGGGCTCAAGGTCCTGCGTGACGGCGTCGAGGTCGGCACCGTCGCCCGCGTGGACCACATGCCCGCACAGGACCTGCTCGCGATCGACACGCCGTCCCGCGGCGAGGTCCTCGTGCCGTTCGTCTCGGCCATCGTGCCCGCGGTCGACATCGCGGCCGGCACCGTCACGGTCACGCCCCCGCAGGGCCTGTTCGAGGACCCCGAGGACACCTCGCGCCCCGAGACGGTCACGGACTAGACCCCGTGCGGATCGACATCGTCACGATCTTCCCGGAGTTCTTCTCCGTGCTCGACGTGTCCCTGCTGGGCAAGGCCCGCTCCGGCGGTCTGCTCGACCTGCACGTGCACGACCTGCGATCGTGGACCACCGACCGACACCGCACCGTCGACGACACCCCGTACGGCGGTGGCGCCGGCATGGTGATGAAGCCGGAGCCGTGGGCGCAGGCGCTCGAGGCGCTCTTCCGCCCCGACGGCTCGTCGACCCTGGTGGTCCCGACGCCGGCCGGCACGCCCTTCACGCAGTCGATCGCGCGGTCGCTCGCGTCGACGTCGGAGCACCTCGTGTTCGCCTGCGGGCGGTACGAGGGCATCGATGCTCGCGTCTTCGAGTGGGCGTCGTCACGCGCCACCGTCGTCGAGCTCTCGCTCGGCGACTACGTGCTGAACGGCGGCGAGGTCGCCGCGATGGCGATGATCGAGGCCGTCGGACGACTCGTCCCCGGCGTCGTCGGCAACCCCGAGTCGCTGGTCGAGGAGTCCCACGAGGACGGCCTGCTCGAGTACCCCTCGTACACCAAGCCCGCATCGTGGCGTGGCCTCGACGTCCCCGACGTCCTGCTCAGCGGGCACCACGCCCGCGTCGGTGCCTGGCGGCACGAGCAGCAGCTGGAGCGGACGCGGCGCGTCCGTCCGGACCTGCTGCCGCCTGCCTGACCTGCTGGCGCGTCTGCCGGCTGGACGAGTTTCGGGCTGAGCGACACTCCTCGCGGTTCGTTCCGCGTGAACTGTCGCTGAGCACGAAACCCGGCCCCGCCGTGTCTGCCTGGAGGCACGGGGCGGGCCCGCACCGTGCCTCCAGCCCGTCAGACGGTCGGGTCGGCGCGCTGGGCGCGACGCAGGGTCAGGACCTCGGGGCCGGCCTCGGTGACCGCGACCGTGTGCTCGACGTGCGCGGCACGCGAGCCGTCGACGCTGCGCAGCGTCCAGCCGTCGTCGTCCTGGTAGAGCTCGTCGGTGGTCTGCGTGAGCCACGGCTCGATCGCGACGACCAGACCCGGCCGGAGCTTCAGGCCGCGACCCGGACGGCCGTCGTTCGGCACGTGCGGGTCCCCGTGCATCGTGCGACCGACGCCGTGCCCGCCGAACTGCAGGTTCACCTCGTGGCCGGCCTGGTGTGCGACGTGACCAATGGCGTGCGAGACGTCGCCGAGCTTGTTGCCGGGAGCCGCCTGGGCGATGCCGGCGGCCAGTGCTCGTTCGACCGTGGCGATGAGGGCCTGGTCCTCGTCGCGCGGTGTGCCGACCTGGACGCTGACGGCGGAGTCCGCGACCCAGCCGTCCACGCTCGCGGCGAAGTCGAGGCTCACGAGGTCGCCGTCCTGCAGCACGTGGTCGTGCGGCAGGCCGTGCAGGGCGGCGTCGTTCACCGAGGTGCAGAGGTTCTTGCCGAACGGCGACATGCCGAACGACGGGTGGTAGTCGACGTAGCAGCTCTCCGCGCCGCGTTCGGCGATCATCCTGGCCGCGACGCGGTCGAGGTCGAGCAGGTTGACGCCGACGTCGACGGTCTCGAGCAGCTCGTCGAGGACGTCGGCCACGAACCGACCGGCGACGCGGAGTCCGTCCAGCTCGGCGGGGGTGCGGAGTTCGATCATGGGTCCATCCTCGTCGTTTTGTCTCCCGCGCTCTCTGTGGCAGTATTGAACGCTGTGCCCTGGCTGGACTCTGCCACGGGGGAGTCGCCGACACCGGGCACGCACCACCACTTTCCGAACCTTCGATCCGCGGCGACCCGTGCGCGTCCGCAGAGAGTGAAACCCACCATGAGCCAGCTCCTCGACAACGTCGACGCAGCATCGCTGCGTACCGACGTCCCGGACTTCCGTCCCGGCGACACCATCAAGGTGCACGTCAACATCATCGAAGGCACGCGCTCGCGTATCCAGGTCTTCCAGGGAGTCGTCATCGGCCGTCAGGGCCACGGCATCGGCGAGACCTTCAAGGTCCGCAAGGTGAGCTTCCAGGTCGGCGTCGAGCGCTGGTTCCCGGTGCACTCGCCGATCATCGACCACATCGAGATCGTCACCAAGGGTGACGTCCGTCGTGCGAAGCTCTACTACCTGCGCGAGCTCCGCGGCAAGGCGGCCCGCCGCAAGATCAAGGAGAAGCGCGACGCCTGATCGCCTTCACAGTGAACGTCCGCGAGCCGGACGCCGCTGCGAGCCCCTCGTCCATGTACGGTTGTGCATCGACGGGGGGCTCTTCCCATTTGCGGGGAGTCAGTGGTTCGAACGAGAGCGGAAATGACGGACACGACAGAGGATTCCGGGCGCAGGCCACGTGCCGAGAAGCAACGGAACGGTGTCCTCACATTCCTCCGCGACCTCGTCATCATCTTCATCGCGGCACTGCTCGTGTCGTTCCTGGTGAAGACGTTCCTGATCCGGTCGTTCTACATCCCGTCGGCGTCGATGGAGAACACGCTCCAGATCAACGACCGCGTCATCGTGAACGAGCTCGTCCCCGGCGCCGTGGCGCTGAAGCGGGGAGACGTCGTCGTCTTCAAGGACCCGGGCGGTTGGCTCACCGGGTCCGAGGTGCCGAGCGTCACGCCGGACACCCAGCCCGCGAAGGCCATCGACTGGGCGCTGACCCAGGTCGGTCTCGGCACCGGTGACAGCGACGACCACCTGATCAAGCGCGTCATCGGTCTGCCCGGTGACAAGGTGTCCTGCTGCAACGACCTCGGGCAGATGTCGGTGAACGGTGTGCCGATCAAGGAGCCGTACCTGAAGCTCCCCGCCGGCGCCCCGGCTTCGGCGACCGACTTCTCGGTCACCGTGCCGAAGGGCACCATCTGGGTGATGGGCGACAACCGGAACGACTCGAAGGACTCCCGGTACAACGGCGACACCCCGTCGAAGGGCTTCGTCCCGATGTCCGACGTCACGGGCCGCGCGTTCGTCATCTCGTGGCCGGCGAGCCGCTGGACGTGGCTCGACGACCACCCCGAGGTGTTCGCCGGCGTGGAGGAGCGCGACGAGTGACCGCCGTCCGTCCGTCGCTCCGGGTCGAGAAACGTCTGCTCGCCGAGGGCCGCGTGACGGTCATCGGCATGGACGAGGTCGGCCGTGGCGCCATCGCCGGTCCGGTCGGCGTCGGTGTGGCCGCGGTGACGCTCGACATCGGTCGTGTGCCCCAGGGGCTCGCGGACTCGAAGCTGCTGTCGGAGGCGCGCCGGACCGACCTCGTGCCCGTCGTGCAGCGCTGGGCGCGCACGGCGGTCGGCATGGCGTCGGCGGAGTTCGTCGACCAGCAGGGCATCGTGCCCGCCCTCGGTGCAGCCGGTGCCCAGGCGCTCGGCTCCCTGGTCGCCGACGGGGTGTCCCTCGACGGCGCGGTGGTCGTGCTCGACGGCTCGTTCGACTGGTTGAGCCGTGCGCTGCCCGCGTCGCTCCGTCCGGCCGCTGATCCGCTCGAGGTCGTCGTCCGGGTCAAGGCCGACCGCGACTGCGCCTCGGTGGCCGCGGCGTCCGTGGTGGCCAAGGTCGCCCGTGACGCGCTCATGATCTCCGCGCACGACGAGGCTCCGCACTACGGGTGGGTGTCGAACAAGGGCTACGGGTCGACGGCGCACTACGACGCGATCCGGGCGATCGGGGCGCACGCGCTGCACCGGAAGTCGTGGCTGCACCAGGCCTCGAGCGTGGCGCTGGACGGGTTCGACGAACTCGACGCCCTCGCCGGTTGAGCCCGTCGTCCGCACGGGCCTCCGTCGCCGTAGACTGTGGGCGCAATGGATGAGGACGAATTCGACGACTACGACCGCGAGGTCGAGCTGGCCCTGTACCGCGAGTACCGCGACGTGGTGTCGCAGTTCCGTTACGTGGTCGAGACGGAGCGCCGTTTCTACCTGGCGAACGAGGTCGAACTCGTGCGCCGTGACACGGAGCACGACTTCTACTTCGAACTGACGATGAACGATGTCTGGGTCTGGGATGTCTACCGTTCCGACCGGTTCGTCAAGGGTGTCCGGGTACTCACGTTCAAGGACGTGAATGTCGAGGAACTCACGACGCGGGAACTCGAACTGCCGAAGGAACTCGCACTCGACGAGTGATCGTCAATTTCCTTTCTCCTGCTTCTTTCTCGGTGAATCGCCGCTGATCCAGACCGTCAGGGAAATGTGCGCGCTATTCTGATGGGGAAATAACCGCCCCACGAACAGGAGCACCCCATGGCACAGAAGGTCACCGTCCAGCTCGTCGACGACCTCGACGATTCCCCCATCACCACCGGTGAAGGCCGGACGGTCGAATTCGCGTTCGACGGCTCGTCGTACGAGATCGACCTGTCGAACGACAACGTCGACAAGTTCCGCGAGGCGATCTCCGACTACATCGCCGCAGCGCGCAAGGTCTCCGGTCGTCGCACCGGCGGCGGTTCCGCGCCGAAGTCCGCCCCGAAGCGCGGCAACTCCGAAGAACTCGGCAAGATCCGCGAGTGGGCCAAGGAGAACGGGTACGAGGTCTCCTCCCGCGGGCGCATCTCGACGCAGGTGCAGGAAGCCTACGCAGCAGCGCACTGACGCTCGTCGCAGCAGGACCCGGGTGATCTCGATCGCCCGGGTCCTTCTTCTTTCCTCCACAGGGGCAATTCGTCCGCACTGATTCCACAGACTCTCCGAGTTCGCCGATCGGTGTGTTCGTTCCGGAGATCGTTGTCGTGGAGGCAACGACATGGAACAAGACGTGCAACGAGCACCGGGGCGGTCGCTCCGGAACGGCCGACTCGGACGATTCGGTGAAGAGCGAGCGGTGGCCTGGCTCGAAGCCCGGGGATTCCGCGTGCTCGAGCGGAACTGGCGATGTGCGCGTGGTGAGATCGACATCGTCGCGTGGGATTCCTGCACGCTCGCCTTCATCGAGGTGAAGACCCGTTCCGGTGCCGCCACCGGTCACCCGTTCGAGGCGATCACGGCGGCGAAGCTCACCCGGATGCGACGACTCGTGCCCGAGTGGTTCGACGCGCATCCCGAGGTCTCGGCGCGCGCGGTCCGGGTGGACGTCGTCGCGGTCCACGTCGACGGCCCCCGCACCGTCGTCGAGCACCTGGCGGGTGTGCTGTGACCGGCATCGGACGCGCTGCCGCGGTCGCGCTCCTCGGGGTCACCGGTCGACGCATCGAGGTCGAAGCGCACCTGACCAGCCAGCTCCCGGCGTTCAGCATCATCGGTCTGCCCGACACCTCGTTGGGCGAGGCACGGGAACGTGTGCGATCCGCGGCGGCCAACGCGGGGTGTCCGCTGCCCGCCCGCCGCATCACCGTGAACCTGACCCCGGCGGCGATCCCGAAACGCGGTTCGGGGTTCGACCTCGCCATCGCGATGGCCGTGCTCGCCGGTGCCGGTCTCGCGCCGGACGTCTCGGAGCGCATCGTCTACATCGGCGAGCTCGGCCTCGACGGCAGGGTGCGTCCGGTCCCCGGCGTGATCCCGATGCTGATCGCCGCGCGCGACGCCGGTGTGGACCGCGTCGTGCTGCCCGTCGGCAACCTGACCGAGGCCCGTGTGGTCGGCGGGGTCCGGATCCGGGGCGTGGACTCGTTGCGGGCGGCGGCGATCGACGCCGGGGCGCTCCTGCCGACGGTCGAGGTCGACCCGGTGCTGCCGGTCCCGGTCACGGCCGTGCCGCGTCCCGTGGCCGAGCTGTCGGACGTCGTGGGGAACCCGGTCGGCGTCCGAGCGCTCATCGCGGCGGCCGCCGGTGGACACCATGCCCTGCTGCTCGGTCCACCGGGCGCCGGCAAGACGATGCTCGCCGAACGGCTGCCCGGGCTGCTGCCCGACCTCGACGACGAGACCGCGCTCGAGGTCGCCGCGGTCCGGTCCGTCGCCGGGCTGGGCCCCGCGTCGTGGAGCACGAAGCCACCGTGGGAAGCCCCGCACCACTCCGCGTCGGCGGTCTCGCTCATCGGCGGCGGATCCGGGGTCCTGCGCCCCGGAGCCGTGTCGCGCGCCACCGGGGGCATCCTGTTCCTCGACGAGGCGCCGGAGTTCCCGCGGGCCGTGCTCGACGCGCTCCGGCAACCGCTCGAGTCCGGGCGGATCACGATCCACCGTGCGGCGGGAGCGGCCGAGTTCCCCGCACGCTGCCAGGTCGTCCTGGCGGCGAACCCCTGTCCGTGCGGCAACGCCGGTGGTGCGCACGGGCAGCCGTGCGAGTGCTCGCCGAGCACTGTCCGCCGCTACCTCGGCCGTATGTCCGGGCCGCTGCTCGACCGGATGGACATCCGGGTGCTGGTGCCCCGGGTGACGACGGGTCGGATGCGGGACGCGGACGGCAGCACCCCGACGACGGCGGTCGCGCGTGCGGCGGTCGCGGCAGCACGAGCCCGGATGGCGGAGCGACTGCGCGGCACAGGATGGACGCGCAATGCCGAGGTCACCGGGACGTGGCTCCGAGCCGAGGGACGCATCGAACCCGGGTCGACGGCGGACCTCGACCGCGCACTCGACCTCGGGACCCTGACGATGCGCGGGTGGGACCGTGTGATGCGCCTGGCGTGGACACTCGCCGACCTCGACGCGGTGGAGCGGCCAACAGCTGCGCACGTCCGGGGTGCCCTGGCCCTGCGGAGCGCGCTGTGATGCCGGCGGGCACGGAGCTCCTCGACATCGTGGCTCGCCTGCTCGGGCCCAGCGGTGCCGCGGTGGATCCGGTGCAGGCCGCGGCGCGGGTCGCGTGGTCGGCCATCGTCGAACCGGGTGACTCCGTCGCCGGAGAGCTCCTCACCGGCCTCGGACCCGAGCGTGCGCTCGGTGCGGTGCTGCTCGCCGCGCACGGAGACTTCGATTCGCTGCTGGGATGTTGCGTCGACGCCGAGGTGCCGGGTGCGGAGGACCCAGCGGTGCTGCTCGGCGTGCTGCAGACCGCGGTGGAACGCTGGCGGCCCCGATTGGCCGCTGTCGAGGTGGGCGACGTGCTCGCGGCGGCCGGTGCGGTCGGAGCCGGACTGCTGGTCCCCGAGAGCGACGGGTGGCCGACCGCGATGGACGACCTCGGGCCGCACGCCCCGGTGGTCCTCTGGACACGCCGCACGGGTGCACGCCTCGGCGAGGGGATGCCGGCGTTGGGGGTCGTGGGGTCCCGGGCGAACACGGTGGCCGGTGCCGAGGCCGCGGCGGAGATCACCTCGACGGCGGCGGACGCGGGATTCCTCATCGTGAGCGGGGGCGCCTACGGGATCGACGCGGTGGCGCACCGTGTCGCCGTCGCCGCCGAGACGCCCACGGTCGCCGTCCTGGCGGGTGGCATCGACCAGCTCTACCCGGTGGGCAACGCGCAGCTGCTCCACAACGTGGCGCGGCAGGGGGCGTTGCTCGCCGAGTCGGCACCGGGGACGCGACCGACGCGGTGGCGTTTCCTCGCCCGGAACCGGCTGATCGCCGCGTTGGCCGACGTCACGGTCGTGGTCGAAGCGGGCGCCCGCTCCGGGGCGCTCAACACCGCCCACCACGCCGCACAGCTCGGCCGGCCCGTGTTCGCGGTGCCGGGAGCGTTCGCGTCCTCGGCATCGGTCGGGTGCCACCGGCTCATCGCACAGGGGCGGGCGCAGATCGTCGTGCACCCCGGCGATCCGGTCGCGGCGACGAGACCGGCGACCGGGACGAGCGGTGGAGCGGTGCCGGACGAACCGCTCCTGTCCGGCCGGCAGGATCCCGAGGTGCTCCGGGTGCTCGATGCGCTCGGTCGTCGCGCTCTGCCCGAGGCCGAGATCGCCCGTCGGGCGGGCATGTCGACGGCCGACGTCGCCGACGCGCTCGCCCTGGCGCAGCTGCAGGGACTCGTCGTCGCGAGCGGCGGCGGGTGGGGCCGGGCGTGACGGTCGACAGCCGTACGCTGACGTCGTGGTTGCGCGGACGGACGGTCGACTGGTGGTGGCGGTGGACGCCTTCCTCGGGCACGCCCGGCACGCGCGTGGGCTCAGCGAGCAGACCCTCCGCGCGTACGCCAACGACCTCGAGCAGCTCGTGGCGTTCGCGGACGCCCGAGGGGTCGACCGCGTCGCCGACGTCGAGCTCGAGCTCCTGCGTGACTGGCTGTGGGACGCCGACCACCGGGGGCTCGCTCGGTCGACGATCGCTCGGCGGTCCTCGTCCGTGCGGGCGTTCACGCGGTGGGCGAGCGAGACCGGGGTGACGACGACCGACGCCGGGGTCCGGCTCCGTGCACCGAAGGGCGGGGCGCACCTTCCCCGCGTCGTGTCGGCCGACCAGGTGCGCGTCCTGCTCGACGGGCTCGGTGCCCGAGCGGCGACGGACGACCCGACGGCGCTGCGGGACCTGGCCCTGGTCGAGCTCCTGTACGCGGCGGCGATCCGGGTCAGCGAACTCGTCGGGATCGACGTGACCGACGTCGATCGCGGCCGCTTGACCGTGCGGGTGCTCGGCAAGGGCGGCAAGGAACGCGTCGTGCCGTTCGGGGTGCCGGCGCGGGACGCACTCGAGGCGTGGCTCGAGCGCGGACGGCCCGCCCTCGCCGCACGGGCCGAGGGACCGGCAGGCACGGCGCTGTTCCTCGGCGACCGTGGCGCCCGACTCGGCGTCCGCAGTGCCTACCGCGTGGTGGCGCGGTTGCTCGGTGACCTGCCGGGCGAGGGCCCGAGCGGGCCACACACCTTCCGCCACACCGCGGCGACGCACCTGCTCGACGGGGGAGCGGACCTGCGCGCGGTGCAGGAACTCCTCGGTCACGCCAGCCTCGGCACGACGCAGATCTACACGCACGTGTCGTCGGCGCGGCTGCGCGAGGTCTACCGGACGGCGCACCCGCGCGCCTGACGGCGTGCCGACGGGCGTACCGGTCGGTTCCGGTCAGTTTCCGATCGGCTTCCGGTCGGCTCCGCTCACCCGGGCCAGGCCGACTCGGGCAGGAGCACCGGCCACTCGGCGGGTGGCAGGTACGCCATCGGGTCGACGTAGCGACCGTCGACACGAGCACCGAGGTGCAGGCACGGCGCCGACGCCGGACAGTGCCCGATCGAGACACGGCCGACCGGCGTGCCCTGCACGACCTCGTCCCCGGCGGCGACCAGGGGTGTCACCGAGTCGAGGGTGCTGACCAGTCCGTCGCCGTGGTCGATCGTCACGACGGTGCGGCCGCCGACCGGGCCGGCGAACGCCACGGTGCCGTCGTCCACCGCCGAGGCAGTGCTGCCGAGGGCTGCCGGGACGTCGAGGCCCCGGTGGCCGGCGGCGTAGTCCGAGGACGGTGCTTCCCAGGCGCGCTCGACCACCCGCGACCCGGTGGGCCAGACCCAGCGAGCCTCGACCCGGCCCGAATCGGTCGCAGTGCCCACCGACGCCCCGGCGCCCACCGACGCCCCGGCGCCCGTCGACGGCGCGCCACCGAACACCACGGTCCCGCCCAGCACCGCCGCGCACACCACGGACAGCAGGACGGGACGCGCGCTCGATCGCATGTCCCCAGCCTGGGCAGTGGAACCCGGCCCCGGGGGCGGACGGGGGCGATCCGTGGAGGGGAAGCCGCGCCTCCAGGCCTGGGGAGGAATGTGCCGAGGACGGAAACGACAGAACCGACGTCGTACGACGGCGACAGTGTCGTTCCGCGTCGGCACCCAAGCGAGCCCGCCCGACCCCGCGCCGTCCCGATCACGCCCCCGGTTATGACCAGATCCCGAGCGAGGAGTACAGTCGGGGCCGCTCCGGAACACGCAACGCCGCTCGGACGGCGAACCAGCCGACCGCCGGGGCACCGTGCTGCACACCGGCACGGCGGCAGAACCCAGGAGCATCGTGTCCACCACGACCACCGGGCACGGCGAAGACCGTGCGTTCAAGGGGAAGGTCACCCTGTTCGCCATCGCGGCGGCGGTCGGTGGCTTCCTGTTCGGCTTCGACTCGTCCGTCATCAACGGCGCCGTCGACGCGATCAAGGGCGAGTTCAACCTCTCCGACGCGGCCAGCGGTTTCGCCGTCGCCTCGGCCCTGATCGGTTGTGCGTTCGGCGCCTACTTCGCCGGCCGCCTCGCCGACCGCTACGGCCGCACCCGGATCATGTTCTGGGCCGCGGTGCTGTTCTTCGTCTCGTCGATCGGTTCGGCGTTCGCGTTCGCGACGTGGGACCTCGTGATCTGGCGTCTCGTCGGCGGTCTCGGCATCGGTACCGCCTCGGTCATCGCACCGGCGTACATCTCCGAGGTCTCCCCGAAGGCGATCCGCGGCCGGCTGGCCTCGTTCCAGCAGCTGGCGATCACGCTCGGTATCTTCGCCGCGCTCCTGTCCGACCAGCTGTTCGCCGTCACCGCGGGCAGTGCCTCGGCCGAGGTCTGGGGCCTGGCCGCCTGGCGCTGGATGTTCCTGGTTGGGGTGATCCCCTCGGTCGTCTACGGCGTCCTGGCGATCACGCTGCCGGAGTCCCCGCGCTACCTGCTCACCAAGGGTCGTGCTGACGACGCGCGCGTCGTGATGGGCAAGATCGTCCCGCGCGACACCGTGAACACGAGCCTGGAGGAGATCCAGGACGGCATCGAGAAGGAAGCCAACGAGAAGAAGGGCTCCATCCGGGGCAACCGCTTCGGGCTCCAGCCGATCGTCTGGGTGGGCATCATCCTGGCCGTGCTGCAGCAGTTCGTCGGCATCAACGTGATCTTCTACTACTCGACGACGCTCTGGCAGGCCGTCGGCTTCAAGGAGGAGGACTCGTTCCTCATCTCCACGATCACCTCGGTGGTCAACGTCGCCGTCACCTTCGTGGCGATCTTCCTGGTCGACAAGGTCGGCCGCAAGCCGCTGCTCGTCACCGGTTCCGCGGGCATGTTCGTCTCGCTCACCATGGTCGCCATCGCGTTCTCGCAGGCGACGATCGTCGACGGCAGCCCGAGCCTCCCCGGCTCGTGGGGCGTCATCGCGCTGATCTTCGCGAACCTCTTCGTGGTGTCCTTCGGCGCCACGTGGGGTCCGCTCATGTGGGTCCTGCTCGGCGAGATGTTCCCGAACCGCATCCGCGCCACGGCGCTCGGCATCGGCTCGGCCGCCAACTGGATCGCGAACTTCATCGTGACGATCTCGTTCCCGGTGCTCTCGGGCTTCAACCTGACGGTCACCTACGGCATCTACGCGCTGTTCGCGCTGCTGTCGCTGTTCTTCGTCATCGCCAAGATCCCGGAGACCAAGGGCCGCTCGCTCGAGGAGATGGGCATCTCCGCCGACGGCGACACGGTGGACGCCAAGGCCTGATCGGCCGGTCGCGCACCGCGTCCGTTCCGCACGGATCGCCGGACAGGAGGCCCGGATCACGTCAGCCGCGAGGCGCGCGTGATCCGGGCCTCCCTTCTGTTAGCATCTATCCAGCAGCGTGCTGATGCGCGCTGACTTCGCGTGTCCACCAAGCCCTCACGGGCTCGGTACCCGACCACCGGTCCCGCTCTCACGAGCGGGCGGTCGCGTGCCAGGACACCAGGGACCACGACCGACGGTCGTGATCGACACAACCGCAACAGGTCCGCAGCGACGTGCGAGAGCACGGCTGCGCGCCGAGAACACAGAAGGAGGACGGCACATGGCCGTCGTCACCATCCGCCAGCTGCTCGACAGCGGCGTCCACTTCGGACACCAGACCCGTCGGTGGAACCCGAAGGTGAAGCGCTTCATCCTCGCCGAGCGCTCGGGCATCCACATCATCGACCTGCAGCAGTCGCTGGCCTTCATCGACCGCGCGTACGACTTCGTCAAGGAGACGGTCGCGCACGGTGGCACGATCCTCTTCGTGGGCACCAAGAAGCAGGCCCAGGGCTCCATCGCCGAGCAGGCGACCCGCGTCGGCCAGCCGTACGTCAACCAGCGTTGGCTCGGCGGTCTGCTCACGAACTTCCAGACGGTCTCCAAGCGCCTCGCGCGCATGAAGGAGCTCGAGGAGATCGACTTCGACGACACGACGAAGGGCTTCACCAAGAAGGAGCTCCTCATCAAGAAGCGCGAGCTGGACAAGCTCCACAAGACCCTCGGTGGTATCCGCAACCTCACGCGGACCCCGAGCGCGCTCTGGATCGTCGACACCAAGAAGGAGCACCTCGCAGTCGACGAGGCGCAGAAGCTCGGTATCCCGATCATCGGCATCCTCGACACCAACTGCGACCCCGACGAGATCACGTACCCGATCCCGGGCAACGACGACGCGATCCGCTCCGTCGGTCTGCTGACCCGCATCGTCGCCGACGCCGCGGCCGAGGGCCTGAAGACCCGCCACAACGGTGGCGACGAGGACGAGGCCAGCGAGCCCCTCGCCGAGTGGGAGCAGGAGCTCCTCGGTGGCGAGACCGCCGCCACGACCGAGGCGCCCGCCGCCCCGGTCGAGGAGAACGACGCTGACGCGCAGGTCGCCGCGAAGGAGATCGGCGAGCCGATCGCCGACGAGGCGAAGAACGCGGAGCCGACGGCCGAGGCCGAGGCAGCCGCGGAGACCACCCCCGCCGAGTGAGTCGCCGGGGCGCCGGACCCCACCGGGTCCGGCGCCCCGACTGCACTCCACTCTCCACACACGTACAGTCCAGAAAGGACTCCAGTCAATGGCAAACTTCACCGCTGCTGACGTGAAGAAGCTCCGCGAGGACCTCGGCGCCGGCATGATGGACGCGAAGAACGCGCTCGTCGAGGCCGACGGCGACTACGACAAGGCCGTCGAGCTGCTCCGCATAAAGGGTGCCAAGGCCGTCGCCAAGCGCGACGACCGTGCCACCTCCGAGGGTGTCGTCGTCGCGACCTCCGAGAACGGCGCCGCCACGGTCGTCGAGCTCGCGAGCGAGACCGACTTCGTCGCGAAGAACGAGAAGTTCACGACCCTCGCCGACAAGGTGCTGGGCGCGGTCGCCGCTGCCGGTGCCGCCGACGTCGCTGCTGCCAACGCCGCACCGCTGGACGGCAAGACCGTCCTCGAGGTCGTCAACGAGTCGGCTGCCGCGCTGGGCGAGAAGCTCGAGGTCCGCACGGTCCGCCGTGTCGAGGGCTCGGCCTTCGAGATCTACCTGCACAAGACCAGCCAGGACCTGCCGCCGCAGATCGCCGTCGTCATCGCGTACGAGGGTGACAACGCCGCCGAGGCACGTTCGATCGCACAGCACGTCGCGTTCGCGAACCCGACGTACCTGACCCGCGACGAGGTCCCGGCCGAGGCCATCGAGAAGGAGCGTGCGACCGTCGAGGCGATCACGCGCGAAGAGGGCAAGCCCGAGGCTGCGCTCCCGAAGATCGTCGAGGGCCGGGTGAACGCCTACATCAAGCAGGTGTCGCTCCTCGACCAGGACTACGCGAAGGACAACAAGATCTCCGTCGCGAAGGCCGCCGAGAACGCCGGCATCACGATCCAGGGCTTCGCCCGCGTCAAGGTCGGCGCGTAACGAACCCGTGACGGGGTCAGGAACCAACCAGGTTCCTGGCCCCGTTTTTCGCGCGCGCCGGCACGACACGCGCGCGACACATCCGCGAGTACATTTCCACGAGACCACGACGAAGGGTGCGGACCAGATGACCGACGAGAAGACCGGACGACGCCGCGTTCTGCTGAAGCTGTCGGGAGAGGCGTTCGGCGCCGGCTCCCTCGGGGTGAACCCCGACGTGATCGGCACCATCGCCAAGGAGATCGCCGTCGCCGCGCGCGAGGTCGAGATCGCGATCGTCGTCGGTGGGGGCAACTTCTTCCGCGGAGCCGAGCTCTCGCAGCGCGGCATGGACCGCGGGCGCGCCGACTACATGGGCATGCTCGGCACGGTGATGAACGCACTCGCGCTGCAGGACTTCCTCGAGCAGGCGGGCGCTGCGACCCGCGTGCAGTCCGCCATCGCGATGACCCAGGTCGCCGAGCCGTACATCCCGCGGCGCGCCGAGCGGCACCTCGAGAAGGGCCGGGTCGTCATCTTCGGCGCCGGTGCCGGACTGCCGTACTTCTCCACCGACACGGTGGCGGCGCAGCGTGCCCTCGAGATCAAGGCGGACGAGGTCCTCGTCGCCAAGAACGGCGTCGACGGCGTGTACACCGCCGACCCGAAGAAGGACGCCACCGCCGAGAAGCTGCACCACGTGACCTACCAGGACGCGCTGCTCAAGGGCCTCAAGGTCGTCGACGCCACCGCGTTCTCGCTCTGCATGGACAACGGCATGCCGATGCACGTCTTCGGCATGGAGGGCGACGGCAACGTCCAGGCCGCGATCCGTGGCGAGCGCATCGGCACCGTCGTCAGCAACTGACCCCCGGCGCTGACTAGACTCGACGCCAGTACCGAAGGAGTAACACCGTGATCAGTGATGTCCTGACCGAAGCCACCGAGAAGATGGCGAAGGCTGTCGAGGTCGCCAAGGACGACTTCTCGACCGTCCGCACCGGCCGCATCAACGCGGCGCTCTTCCAGAAGATCCCGGTCGAGTACTACGGCACGCCGACGCCGCTCGCGCAGCTCGCGTCGCTGCAGACGCCCGAGGCCCGCACGCTCATCGTGACGCCGTACGACAAGACGGCGCTCAAGGAGATCGAGCGCGCGATCGCGACCTTCCCGAACCTCGGCGCCAGCCCGACGAACGACGGCGACATCGTCCGCGTGACGATCCCGGAGCTCACCAAGGACCGCCGCAAGGAGTTCGTCAAGCTCGTGCGGACGAAGGGTGAGGACCACAAGGTCGTCGTCCGGAACATCCGCCGCAAGGCCAAGGACGACCTCGACGCACTCAAGGGTGAGATCTCCGACGACGAGATCTCGCGCGGCGACAAGGACCTCGAGGCCCTGACGAAGAAGCACGTCGACCAGATCGACGAGTCGCTGAAGAAGAAGGAAGCCGAACTCCTCGAGGTCTGATGCGTCGCTCCGACCAGGGCGATGACCGCCCCACAGCAGAGCACGGGCCCGCGTCGAGCGGGCCCGTGAAGAAGGGGCTCCGTCAGGACTTCGATGCGCGCGCACGAGCGGCGCGCACCGACTTCGAGGCGCAGCTCCGCCAGCGCAAGGCCGACTTCGGCGCGCGCAACGAAGCGCTGACCGCGCGGACCGGGCGCAACCTGCCGGCGGCGATCGGCATCGCGCTCGCGTTCGCGGTCGTGATGCTCGGCACGCTGCTCCTCTGGCCGCCGTCCTTCATGGTCGTCGCGGCGTTCCTGCTGGGCGTCGGCGTCTACGAACTCACGAGCGCGATGCGGTTCGCCGGCCGCGACGTCCCGCGGATCCCGAGCGTCGCCGTCGCGATCGCGATCGTGCCGGCGGCGTTCCTGCTCGGCCAGGTGGCGGCGCTGTTCACCCTGCTCGGCGGCATCGTCCTGATCAGCGTCTGGCGACTGCTCGAGGTCGCCGTCGCGCGGCAGAAGCCCCCGGCCGGCAACGTCGCCCGAGACCTCACGAACGGGTTGTTCGTGCAGGCCTACATCTCGCTGCTCGGCGCCTGCGTGGTGCTGCTCTCCGCCCAGCCGGACGGCAACCTCTGGGTGATCGGGTTCATCCTCGTGGTCGTCGCGGTCGACACCGGTGCGTACGCCACCGGGCTGAACCTCGGCAAGCACCCGATGGCACCCCGCATCAGCCCCAAGAAGACGTGGGAGGGCTTCGCCGGGTCCGTGGCGGCGAGCATCGTCGTCGGCATCCTGGTGGCCGTGTTCATGCTCGGGCTGCCCTGGTGGACCGGTGTCCTGCTCGGTGTGCTCATCTCCGGTTCGGCCACGCTCGGCGACCTGACCGAGTCGATGATCAAGCGCGACCTCGGCATCAAGGACATCTCGTCGTTCCTGCCCGGACACGGCGGCCTGCTCGACCGCATCGACAGCATCCTGCCGTCCGCCGCGGTGGCCTACGTGCTGTACCTCGTCGTCAACCACTGACGGCTGTCGGGCCGGGCTGAACGCCGCACTCAGCGCGTCCAGGTTGTGCCGGGGGTCCGGACTGGCAGAATGACGCCGTGGCCACCACCTTCCCGACCGCAGCCCGTTCCGCCCTCGGTTACGACGTCGACGAAGTCGAGCGTTTCCTCGAGGACGCCCGGCGCGCGTACTCCGCCGACGACAGCGCCCCCGGCATCGAGGCCGCGAAGATCCGCGCCACGGCGTTCTCGATGCGCAAGGGCGGCTACTCCACGTCGCACGTCGACGCCGCACTCGAGCGACTCGAGGACGCCTTCGCGGCCCGCGAGCGTGAGCGGGAGATGAGCGAGGTCGGCAAGAAGGCCTGGTACGCCGAGGCGCGGACGAAGGCCTCCGACGTCGTGGCGCGGCTCGAGCGGCCCGACGGGCAGCGGTTCAGCCGGGTCAGCGTGCTCGGCACCGGCTACCACCCGAAGGACGTCGACGCGTTCGCCGTCCGACTCGCCGGGTACTTCCGCGAGGGCAAGCCGCTCAGCCTCACCGAGGTCCGCTCGATCGTCTTCCGCCCGAAGCACGGCGGGTACCGCGAGGCGCAGGTCGACGCCCTGCTCGACGCCGTCGTCGAAGTGATGCTCGCTGTCCGCTGACGACGCGCTGTCCCCAGGTGCTTCGCTTTCCGTGATCGTTCCGTTACCCTGGTCCTACTCATGGGCAGGCACACGGCAGACTCAAGCTCCGACCGCGATACCCGCGAGCACCTCAGCCTCCAGGCTTCCGGTGAGCGCCGCGCGGCAATGCAGCGAACCCGCACGACGGAGACGTCGGCGTTCGGGGTGACCCCGCAGGCAGCGCCCGCGACGACGGGTCCGGTCGCCACGCCGAAGTCGGTGGCGGCGAACCGCGTCTCCGACGAGCGCGTGGCGTCCTTCGCCCACGATGCCCTGGTCGAGGCCGACCAGCGTCCCGCGAAGCAGCGCACCGCGACGGTGCAGCGCCGTGCGACGCCGAAGCTCGTGAAGCCCACCGCGTCGTCGGTGAACGCCGTCGCCCGCAAGCGCGCGGTCGCCCCGATGATGTCCTTCGTCGGCGTGTTCCTGTTCGTCGGCGGCTCGCTGTTCAACCCGCTGCAGGCCGACGTGGCACAGGCCGCCGTCGACACCCCGGTGCTCGTGAAGACGCCGCCGGCGCCGCAGCAGTACACCGCGCACGGCACCTACGCCGTGGCCGCCGCCGACCGTGACGGCTACGACGTCACCGTCCCGGCCCCGAAGGTCGTCAAGCCCGTCGTCGAAGAGGACGAGGCCGACGCCGACGCCGAGACCACCGACGACAGCGCGGACGCCGCGGCCACCGAGACCCAGCCGGTCTCGGCCGCCAACACGCTCGCCGCCACCGCCGCGACGCCCGACCCGGGCAGCGCGCAGGCGATCGCCCTGCAGCAGGTCACGGCTCGTGGCTGGGGGACCGACCAGTACAACTGCCTGGTCTCGCTGTGGAACAAGGAGTCCGGCTGGCGGGTGAACGCCTACAACCCCAGCGGTGCGTACGGCATCCCGCAGGCCCTCCCCGGCAGCAAGATGGCCACGGCCGGCGCCGACTGGCAGACCAACCCGGCGACGCAGATCACCTGGGGTCTCAACTACATCGCCGGCGTCTACGGCACCCCCTGCGGTGCCTGGGGACACAGCCAGGCCAACAACTGGTACTGATCGGCTGCTCGGGTGCCGCGCAGCAACCGGCCGCGGCGTCCCCGTGGTCGCGACGTCGAGCCTGACGAGGAGACCACCCTCGACCGGCTGATGAGCTCGTGGAAGCGCACCGAGGTCCGCCACGGTCGCGAGTACCAGGTGCAGCCGATCTCGGCCGCGTCGGCGCAGAAGGAGTACATCTGCCCGGGATGCGGCGGAAGCGTCCTGCCCGGCACCGCCCACGTGGTGGTCTGGCGTGCGGACGGCGTGCTCGGCGACGCCGCCGACCTGGCGTCGCGCCGGCACTGGCACAACCACTGCTGGAGCATCGCATGACCGAGCACGACGTGCCGCACGACACCGAGATCCGGTCGGCCACCGTGCTGCCGGCCCGTCGCACCGAGGTCGAGCTCGTCACGGACGACCACCTGACGCTCGTCGGTGAACTCGCCGAGCCGGCCGACACCCCGGCTCGCGGGACCATCGTCACGCTCCACCCCCTGCCGACCGCGCACGGGTTCATGGACTCGCACGTCCTCAAGAAGGCCGCGGCACGGCTGCCCGCCCTCGCCGACATCGCGGTGTTGCGGTTCAACTTCCGGTCCGTCACGTCGCCGCGCGGCACGTCCGAGGGTGTCTTCGGCGAGGGCGTGTCCGAGGGCTTCGACCTGCGCGCCGCCGTCGCCGAGGTCGTCGACCGCGGCCTGCCGACCCCGTGGCTGGTGGGGTGGTCCTTCGGCACCGAGGTGATCCTCAAGCACGCGCTCGAACACGTCGAGGCCGGCACGGTCGCCGGTGTCGTCCTGCTGTCACCGCCGCTGCACCGCACCTCGGACGAGGAACTCGCCCGTTGGGCTGCCGTCGAGGTGCCGGTCGTGGCGCTCGTCCCCGAGCACGACGACTTCCTGCAGCCCGAGGCCGCGGCGGCACGGTTCGCGCTCGCCCCGAACGTCCGGGTCGTGCCCGTCGACGGTGCGAAGCACCTGTGGGTGGGGGAGCGGTACGTGCGGATCGTCCTCGACGCGATCGCCGACCTCGTCGTGCCGGGCAGCGCCCCGCTGCCGACCCACTGGCCCGTCTGAGCACGTCCGTACGACGCCCTGCGGCCCGCCACCTGCACCAGGTGGGACGGCCTGGAGGCGCGGGTCGCGCCTCCAGGCCGTGGACCGTCAGCGGTCGGTCGCGTCCACGTCGTCGGCAGCGTCCGCAGCGGACGCTGCGGCGGGTGCCGTGCCGAGCAGGCCCGTGGCGTTCGTGAGGACCCCGCGGAGGTTCTCGAGGTAGCCCGCGACGGCTTCGCGTTCGGTGCGGATCGCCGCCAGGCGGTCCTCGGCCTCGGCGATGACGCCGGCGGTGCGCTCCTCGGCGTCGGCGACCATCCGGTGCACCCGGTCCTGCGCGTCGGCGACGATGGTGCGGGCGTGCTCCTGGGCCTCGGCCGTGCTGGTGCGCTCGAGGTCGTCGGCCTCCTGCTGCAGGCGTTCCGCGCGTTCGCGGGCCTCGGTCGCGCGGCGCGTGGCCTCGGCGAGCTGCAGGTTGGCCTCGTCCAGGTACTTCTGCGTCTCGGTCACGGTCTCGTGGTGCTTCCGCAGGTAGTCCTGCTCGGCGTCGTCGCGGCGGGAGGCGAGTTCCGACTCGAGCGTCGTCCGGGCCTCGTCGCGCTCCCGGGCGATCTCGGCGCGGACCTCGTCGCGCTCCTTGACCAGGGCGGCGCGTGCGGTGTCGATCTCCTGCCGCAGGGCGGTGCGCTCGGCCTCGAGCACCCCGAGCTCGGCGGTGCGACGGTCGGCGATCTCGGTGTCGACCTCGGCGTGCTCGCGCTCGCGTCGGGCGGCGATGGCGTTCTCGTGCTCCCGGACGGCACGCTCGGCTGCCGCGTCGGCCTCGGCGCGCTCCTGCGCGATCCGGGCGTCGTGCTCCTCGAGCTCCCGGGCGATCCGGTCGGCGGTCTCCTGCACCAGGCGCGCGTTCTCGACGCGGGTCTGCTCCTCGTCGACGCGGAGCTGCGCGTGGGCCGCCTCGATCTCCTGCTCGAGTGCGGTGCGGGCTGCGGCGAGTTCGCGGTCCCACTCGGCGCGGGCGGCGGCGAGTTCCTCGTCGAGCTCGCCGCGGCGGTCGGCGACCTCGGTGTCGAGCTCGGCGCGGCGGCGGGTCACCTCGGACTCGAGTTCGGCGCGACCGGTCTCGAGTGCCAGCGCGTGTGCCTGCTGCTCTTCGTCACGCTCACGGTGCCAGGCGGCACGACCCTCGGTGACCTCGCGCTCGAGGGCCTCGCGTCGGGTCGTCTCCTCGCGGTCGAGGTCCTCGGTACGGCGTGCGTGGTCGGCCTCGAAGACCGAACGGCGGTGCTCGGTCTCACGGTCGAGTTCGGCGGCGGCGGTGCGGGCGTCGGCGGACTCGCGCTGGGCGATCTCGCGCAGCTCGGCGACCTCGTGCTCGACCTGGGCGCGCAGCGCGTTCGTCTCGCGGATGGCGACGGAACGGACCTCGGCGGCCTCGGTCACGGCTGCCCCGCGGATCGCGGCAGCTTCGTTGCGGGCGTCCTGCGTGAGGAGACCGGCCTCGGCCCGGGCACGTTCGACGGTGTCGGCTGCCTCGGCGCGGGCGCGGGTCAGTTCGTTGGTGGCGCGGGTGCGGGCGTCCTCGAGGGTGTCGCGCGCTTCCTCCTGGGCCTCGCGGACGGTGCGCTCGGCTTCGGCGCGGCTCGAGGCACGGAGCCGCTGGGCGTCGATGTCCGCCTGACTGATGAGGCGGGTCGACTGTTCCTCGGCCACACGCAGGGTCGACTCGAGGCGGGTGCCCAGTCCGCTGTACGTGGGGGTGCCGGCTTCGTCGAGCTCGCCCTGCAGTTCGGACACCCGGGCCTGCAGGAGACGGATCTCCTTCGCGGCGTCGGCGCGGTCGTTGTTCGACTTGATGAGCTCGCGGCGCAGGTCGTTCAGCGAACGCTCCACCTCGTCGCGGCGGTACCCCCGCAGCTCGGTCCCGAACTCGGCCTCGTCGTTCGCCACGTGTCGCTCCTGGGTGCTCGGCGGAGGGCCTGGATCGGCCCGCGGTCGATTGTAGTGGCGGCCGGAGGGGGTCGTCTGAGTCCGGCGACAGCGCGGATTGATGCGCTGTCCAGCGTTGCTCGCTATCCTGAGTCGCTGATTCGCGCGCCGACATCCCCACCCCGGCGCGGTAGGGAGAGAGTTCGTGCGATTCGTCCTGGCGATCGTCAGTTTCGTCATCGGTCTGCTGCTCGTGGCGCTGGCGGTGGGACAGCGGACCGTGTTCGCGCCGCCGTCCTCGCTCGTGGCCGAGAGCTCGACGACCAGTTCCGCCCCGGTGACCGTGATCCCGGGGACGACGCTCAACGCCAACCCGGGCTACCAGCGCATCAACGTGTCCGGTTCCGGCAAGGTCTTCGCGGCCTACGGCAAGACCGCCGACGTCGACGCCTGGATCGGTGACGCCGAGCACACCACGCTCCGCTTCGACGCCGAGAAGGGCTCGCTGGTCGGGTCGACCTCGGGCAGCGAGACCAGCGTCCCCTCGCCGAAGGGCAGTGACCTCTGGTACCAGGAGTACGACGGTGCCGGACAGTTCACCGTCCGCCTGCCGCAGGACGTCTCGGTCCTCGTCGTGAGCGACGGCAAGGCCGCAGCGCCGAGCGACGTGTCCGTCACCTGGCCGCAGGACACCGCGACGCCGGCGGTCGGTCCGCTGCTCGTGGCCGGCGGCGTGTTCGTCCTCGGGGGCCTCGTGTTGCTCGTCCTCGCCTTCCTGCACCAGCGCCGTGGCCGCGGTCCCCGCCGTCGCAGTGGTGGCAGCCGCCCGCCGCGGGTGCGTGCGTCCCGTCGAGCCGCCGCCGCCGGAGCCCAGGTGCCGCGCCGCGGTCGTCGCGGCACGCGCGCGCTCATCGGCGTCCCGGTGCTGCTCGTCGGCGCCCTGACCCTCGCCGGCTGTTCCTCGGACTACTGGCCGCAGGGCGGCGACCCGTCGCTCGCCACGCCGACCCCGACGGCCACCGCCACGGGGGCTGCTGAGACGTCCGAGCCGACGGCTGCGACCAAGCAGCAGATCACCCGCATCGTGCAGCGCACCGCCGCCGTCGCGAAGCAGGCCGACGGGGCGCGCGACCGTGACCTGGTCAGGACCCGGTTCTCCGGAGCGGCGCTCGACCTCCGTCTGGCGAACTACTCGATCCGCGGCAAGGACTCGGACGTCAAGGCACCGCCGGCGATCTCGGCCGCGCAGGTGTGCGTCGCGCTGCCGCAGCAGACCGACACCTGGCCCCGAACGGTCTTCACGATCGTCGCCGAGGACTGTGACGCCAAGTCTGCGCCGCAGGCCCTGACCCTGGTGCAGGACACCGCCCGCGATCCCTACAAGGTGGCGTACGACGTCTCGCTCGAGGCCGACGCGAAGATCCCGAGCCTCGCCCCGACGACGATCGGTGCCGCCCTGCTCGCGCCGGAGTCGAAGCTCCTGACGATCCAGCCCGACCAGGTCGCGACCGCTTACGGCGACATCCTGTCGAAGGACACCGCCAGCGAGTACGCCGACCTGTTCGCGACCGAGGGCGATGCGCTCCGCACCACCATCGGCAAGGCGTACAAGGACAAGAAGGCCAAGGCCCTGCCGGACACGGCGAAGATCGAGTACTCGTCCGAGGTGCCCGCCGACTCCGCCGTCGCGATCGCGACCGACGATGCCGGCGCCCTGGTCTCCGCCGACCTGGACGAGATCGAGAAGGTGACCCCGACCGCGTCGGGCGCCGAGGTGAACACCGAGGGTGCCGTCAAGGCACTGTCCGGCGTGGACACGAGCAAGAAGGGCATCAGCGCGACCTACAGCGTCCAGCTGCTCTTCTACGTGCCGCCGGTCGCCTCGGATGGCAAAGTGGTCCTGCTCGGGTTCACACAGGGCCTGACCGCAGCGAGTGAGGTGCAATGAGCAACATCCCCCCGACCCCGTCCGGGCTCCGCGGAGCCGTGGACCTGTCGTCCCTCGTCGACCGCGCACAGCGGCCGCCCCAGCCGTCCGGTGCTCCCGCCCCGGCGGGTTCCGCCGGCGGAGCCGTTCCCGGCACCGAGGCCGGCGCCGGGAACGGTGCCGACCTGACCGTCCCGTCGCTCGTGATCGACGTCACCGACGCGACGTTCCAGGACGTCCTGGAGCTGTCGAACGTCGTCCCGGTCATCGTCGACATCTGGGCCGAGTGGTGCGGGCCGTGCAAGCAGCTCTCGCCGATCCTCGAGCAGCTCACCGCGGAGTACGACGGCCGCGTGGTGCTCGCCAAGGTGGACGCCGACACGAACCCGCAGCTCGTGCAGGCGTTCCAGGCGCAGTCGATCCCGACCGTCGCAGCCGTCATCGGCGGACGCCCGCTCGGGCTCTTCGTCGGGGCACTGCCCGAGGCGCAGGTCCGCGACGTCTACGAGCAGGTGCTCCAGGCCGCCGAGCAGAACGGCGTGGCCGGTCGCGTGACCGTCGACGGCGCTGCGGCAGTGGTCGACGCTGAGCAGGGCGAGCCCGAGCCGGAGCCACTCCCGCCGCACCACCAGGCCGCGTACGACGCGATCGAGCAGGGCGACTACGCCACCGCGATCGAGGAGTACAAGACCGCGATCCTGCAGGACCCGCACGACCAGATGGCCGTGGCCGGGCTCGCACAGGTGTCGCTGCTCGACCGGCTGAACGGCCGGACGGCCGACGAGATCCGTGCGGCCGCTGCCGCCGGCCCGCAGGACGTCCAGGCACAGCTCGCGGTCGCCGACCTCGACATCTCCGGCGGGCACGTCGACGACGCCTTCGGGCGTCTCCTGGACCTGGTGCCGACGGTGTTCGGCGACGACCGTGAGGCCCTGCGCGTCCGACTCGTCGAGTACTTCGAGCTCATCGGCAGCGAGGACCCGCGCGTCGTCGCGGCGCGCCGCCGCCTGGCGAACGCGCTGTACTAGACCTGCGGGGTCCGTAAGGCGAAGAAGACGCCGTCGTCACACCGAGACGCCGCCGAATCCGGCGGCGTCTCGGCGTCTCGGGGGCGTCTCGAGGACACGACGGCGTCCCGAGCACAACCGCTCGCCCGGCACGAGGCAAACGGGAGGCCCGGTGCCAGCTGGCACCGGGCCTCCCGTCTGTCCGTCGGCCGCGTCGAGGACGCTGACCGGGCTACTGGGCGAGCTTCAGCCAGACGGCGCCGAGCGGCGGCACCACGAGGTGCGCCGAGGCCGGGCGGCCCGCCCACGGGGTGTCCTCGGCGGTGACGACGCCGAGGTTGCCGACTCCCGAGCCGCCGTACTCGGCAGCATCGGTGTTGAGGACCTCGTGCCACTCGCCCGCGGTCGGCAGCCCGAAGCGCCGCTCCACCGGCACGCCGGAGAAGTTCACGAACACCGCGACCCGGTCGTCGCCGTCCTTCCGCAGGAACCCGAGGGTCGAGTGCGGTGCGTCGCCGCCCTCGAGCCACTCGAAGCCGTCGGCCGTCGAGTCGTGCGTCCAGAGCGCAGGGGAGTCCTTGTACACGCGGTTGAGCTCCGCGACGAGGTCCTGCACACCGCGGTGGCCGGGCTGGTCGAGGAGCCACCAGTCGAGGCCCTTCGCCTCGGACCACTCGGCGGGCTGCGCGAACTCCTGGCCCATGAAGAGCAGCTGCTTGCCGGGGTGCGCCCACATGAACGCCAGGTACGCACGCACGTTGGCGAGCTTCTGCCACTCGTCGCCGGGCATCTTGCCGTACAGGGAGCCCTTGCCGTGCACGACCTCGTCGTGGCTGATCGGCAGCGTGAACTGCTCGCTGAACGCGTAGACGAACGAGAACGTGATCTCGTCGTGGTGGTAGCTGCGGTACGCGGGGTCGCGCTGCACGTACTCGAGCGAGTCGTGCATCCAGCCCATGTTCCACTTCTGCCCGAAGCCGAGTCCGCCAGCGCTCGTCGGCTGGGTCACGCCCGGCCACGAGGTGCTCTCCTCGGCGATCATCACGATGCCGGGGTAGCGCTTGTACGCCGTCGCGTTCGTCTCCTGCAGGAACGAGATCGCGTCGAGGTTCTCGCGGCCGCCGTGGACGTTCGGCAGCCAGTCCGTTCGGGAGTAGTCGAGGTACAGCATCGAGGCCACCGCGTCGACCCGCAGGCCGTCGATGTGGAACTCCTCGAACCAGTACAGCGCGTTCGCGACGAGGAAGTTGCGTACCTGCGGCTGTCCGAAGTCGAACACGTAGGTGCCCCAGTCGAGCTGCTCGCCGCGGCGGGGGTCCGGGTGCTCGAACAGCGCGTAGCCGTCGAAGCGACCGAGGGCCCATTCGTCCTTCGGGAAGTGCCCGGGGACCCAGTCCATGATCACGCCGATGCCGGCGGAGTGCAGGCGGTCGATCAGGTAGCGCAGGTCGTCCGGCGAACCGAAGCGCGCGGTCGGTGCGTAGTAGCCGGTGACCTGGTAGCCCCACGAGCCGCCGAACGGATGCTCGGCGAGCGGCAGGAACTCCACGTGGGTGAAGCCGGTGTACTCCATGTGCCCGATGAGCTGGTCGGCGACCTCGCGGTACGACAGGCCGGGGCGCCACGAGCCGAGGTGCACCTCGTAGACGCTCATCGGGGCGTCGTGCGTGGTGGTCTGTGCGCGGCGTTCCATCCACGCGGCGTCGCCCTCGGACCACGTGTACGTGGACTCGGTGACGACGGAGGCCGTGGCGGGCGCGATCTCGGCCTCGCGGGCGAACGGGTCGGCCCGCTCCACCCAGCCGGAGTCGGTGAGGATCTGGAACTTGTAGCGCTGCCCGACGACGGCGCCGGGCCAGAACAGCTCCCAGACGCCGAGGTCGCTCAGACGGCGCATCGCGGTGGTGCGGCCTTCCCAGCCCTCGAAGTCGCCGATCACGCGGACGGCGGTGGCCCGGGGCGCCCAGACGGCGAACGCGACACCGTCGACACCGTCGACCGTGCGGGCGTGTGCGCCGAGGTGGTGCCAGAGCTGCTCGTCACGGCCCTCGCCGAACAGGTGCAGGTCGAGCTCGCCGAGCGTCGGGGCGAACCGGTACGCGTCGTCAGTGGTCCAGGTGGCGTCGTCCTCGTCCGTGGACTCGTCGTAGTCGTACTCCGACTCGACGCGGTAGCGACCGAGGGTCTCGGCAGTGGCGCCGGCCCAGAGCCCGTCACCCTCGTGCGTGAGCTCGATGTCGTCGCCGTCGGGGCGCACGAGGCGCACCGCGCGGGCCAGGTGCCGGACGACGCGGACGCTGGTGCCGCCGTCGACCGGGTGCGGGCCGAGCACGTCGTGCGGCTGGGACCAGCGGCCCTCGGCCACCTGCAGACGCAGCCAGTCCTCGATCGGAGCCGGACGCGGATCCGTGGCCGTACCGGTGGCGGCAGCGGCGGCCGGAGCCGAGGCAGCAGCCGACGCCGAAGCAGCGGCGCTGGGGGCGACGGGCGCGTCGACGGAGGCCGGGCGGACCACGGGGGCGGCGCCTCCGGTCGGGGCCGTCGGGGTGTCGGACGCCGAGGCGGCTGCCACGGACGGCTGCCGCGGGTGCGTCGGGTCGGCGGGGTGCCCGGCGAGCGTGGCGGACTCCGCCACGCCGCGGTCGGGCGCCTCGCGCTGCGCCGGCGGAGCGCCGGGCAGGTCCTCGTCGGGCGCGGACACCTTCGGCTCGTACCGCGGCACGGCCGGCGGCGGAGGCGGCACCGGCGGGACGGCCGGTCCGCGCTTCGTGGGGTCGGTCGGTTCGGGGGTCATCGGTGGGGTCCTTCCACGACGAGCAGGTGCACGGGCTCCTGGAACGCGTCCAGGCGGACGTAGTTCGACGCGCCCCAGGTCCAGCGCTGACCGGTCACGACGTCACGGACGTCGAACAGGCCCTCGGTCGGCAGACCGAGTGCGGCGAGGTCCAGGTGCACGGTGGTCTCACGGGCGGAGTGCGGGTCGACGTTGGCGACCACGATCACGGTGTCGGGGCGCCCTGACCGGATGTACTCGCCCGACAGGTGCTTCGAGTAGACGACGATCGCCGGGTCGTCGGCGGCGTGCACGTGCAGGTTCCGCAGCTGTCGCAGCGCGGGGTGCGCCGCACGCAGGCGGTTGAGCATCGTCACGTACGGCGCCAGGGACGCACCCTCGGCCTCGGCCAGGGCGAAGTCGCGCGGCTTGTACTCGTACTTCTCGTTGTCGATGTTCTCTTCCGAGCCCGGACGGGCGACGTCCTCGAACAGCTCGTACCCGGCGTACATGCCCCACGTCGGAGCACCGGTGGCGGCGAGTGCCGCGCGCACCTTGTAGCCGGCACGGCCGCCGAACTGCAGGTACTCGGTGAGGATGTCGGGCGTGTTCACGAAGAGGTTCGGGCGCAGGTAGTCGCTCGTCTCGTGCGAGAGCTCCGTGAAGTAGTCCTCGATCTCGTCCTTGGTGTTGCGCCAGGTGAAGTACGAGTACGACTGCTGGAACCCGGCCTCGGCGAGCGCGCGCATCATCGCCGGGCGGGTGAACGCCTCGGCGAGGAACACGGTGTCGGGGTGCTCGTCGCGGATCTCACGGATGACGCGTTCCCAGAACCAGAGCGGCTTGGTGTGCGGGTTGTCGACGCGGAAGATGCGGATGCCGAAGTCGATCCAGTGGCGCAGGACACGCTCGACCTCGGTGACCAGGCCCTCGGGGTCGGTGTCGAACTGGATCGGGTAGATGTCCTGGTAGCGCTTCGGCGGGTTCTCGGCGGTCGCGATGGAGCCGTCGGCACGCTGCGTGAACCACTCCGGGTGCTGCGTGACCCAGGGGTGGTCGGGGGAGCACTGCAGCGCGAAGTCGAGCGCGACCTCCATGCCGGTGTTCTTCGCCGTCTCGACGAAGTCGCGGAAGTCGTCCTCGGTGCCGAGGTCGGGGTGGATCGCATCGTGCCCGCCCTCGGGGGAGCCGATCGCCCAGGGGCTGCCGGGGTCGTTCGGCCCGGGCGTCAGCGTGTTGTTCGGCCCCTTGCGGGCGGTGGTGCCGATGGGGTGGATCGGCGGCAGGTAGATGACGTCGAAGCCCATCCGGGCGACGGCGGGCAGACGGCGGGCCGCGGTGCGGAAGTCGCCGCTCTTCCAGGAGCCGTCGGGGTTCTTCTTCGCGCCTTCGGAGCGGGGGAAGAACTCGTACCAGGCACCGACGCCGGCGCGGGTGCGTTCGACGTCGAGCAGCTGGGTGGCGGAGTGGGTCCGGAGCGAGGTGAGCGGGGCTTCCTCGACCTCGGCGACGATCCGCGGGTCGTCGACGGCGGCGAGGCGCTCGGCCGGGTCGAGGTCGGTGTCGCGGACGCGTGCGGAGGCTCGGGTTGCGGCGGGGGAGTCGGTCTCCTCGGCCAGCCGGTCGAGCAGCACGGCACCGTCGAGCAGGGTCGCCTCGGTGTCGACGCCGGCCGCGATCTTCAGGCGTGCGCCGTGGAGCCAGCTCGCCCAGTCGTCGGAGTACGACTCGACGTGCCACGTCCAGACGCCGACGTGGTCGACCTGCACCGTGGCTTCGTAGCGGTCGGTGCCGGGGGCACCGAGGGTCATGGGGACGGTGCGGGTTCCACCGTCTGGGCGTTCGAGGACGAGGTCGGCGCCGATGATGCCGTGTCCTTCTCGGAAGACGGTTGCACCGAACGTGATCACCTCGCCGTCGAATGCCTTGCCGGGGAAGCCGTTCGGCGTCCTCGGGGCGAGCTCGGTGATCGGGATGCGCCCGATCTTCGGGCGGCGGGGTCGGTCTGCGGTGGCCACGGAAGCGACGCTACCCGGCGAGCGGCTCCGCGTTCCCCGGAATCGGCCCGCTGTGGAGGGCCGGGCGCGCCGTGGAGCCTGTTGAGGACCGGACGCAAGGCCCGTGGCGGGGCCGCCACGGGCCTCCCGTCCGCCACTCGGTCGCGATGCCGGGCCGCACCCGCCTGCTCGGCGCTACGCCACCTCGAACAGGTGGATGCCGGGGCCGTAGGCGGTGAAGACCTGCCCGGCGGGACGGAGGCGCTCGTGGTCGCGGTGCTTCTCGCTCGACCAGGCCAGGCGGTACCCGAGGACGTCCTCGCGCACCGGCAGGGTCAGGTCGCGGGTGCGGCCGCTGCCGTGCACGACCACCAGGACGCGGTCGAAGGGCTCGTGTTCGGGCGTCGACTCGACGAAGTACTGCAGGGCGCGGTGCACAGGCTGGTCCCAGCCCTCGATCGTCATCGGGTGCCCGTCCGGCCCGTACCAGGACATGCGAGATGCCCCGGGGGTCTCCTGCCCCTCGACGCCGAAGCGGGTGGGGCGGAGCGACGGGTGCGCCTGCCGGAACCGGGCCAGCGCGGCGACGGCCTCGGTCATCGTCTCGGCGTCCTCGTCGTCGGACCAGTCCACCGGGGTCAGGTCGTCGGACACCACGTAGGCGTTGTTGTTGCCGTGCTGCGTGCGGCTCCGCTCGTCGCCGGCGGTGAGCATCGGCACCCCGGCGGAGAGCATCAGGGTCGCCACCAGGTTGCGCATCGACCGGCCGCGCGCGGCGCGGACCCCGCGGTCGGCGGTGTCGCCCTCGATGCCGTGGTTGAACGAGCGGTTGTCGTTCGAGCCGTCGCGGTTGTCCTCGCCGTTCGCCTCGTTGTGCTTGCCGTCGTACGACACCAGGTCGAGCAGGGTGAAGCCGTCGTGCGCGGTGACGAAGTTGACGCTCGCCAGCGGTCCGCGGTCGGCGCCGAAGACGTGACGCGACCCGGTCAGGGCTCCGGCGAGCGCGCCGATCCCGGTCTGCGGCAGGCCGGTGCGGCGCTCCTCGGCGATGTCGGTGAGCCAGAACTGGCGGACCGTGTTGCGGAACCCGTCGTTCCACTCGCTCGTGCGGTGGCCGGCCGCGCCGAACTCCCCGGTCTTCCAGCCGTCCGGGCCGACGTCCCACGGCTCGGCGATCACCAGGGTGTCCTGCAGGTCGGGGTGGTTCCGGATGCGCTCGAGCAGTGGGTGCGACGGGTCGAACCGGTGTTCGCCGTCGCGGGCCAGGGCGGCCATCAGGTCGAAGCGGAACCCGTCGACCTGCACCTCGCGCGCCCAGTACACCAGGCTGTCGACGATGAGGTCCGCCGTCGCCTCGACCGAGGTGTCGAGCGTGTTCCCGCACCCGGTGGTGTCGTAGTAGGTGTCACGACGGGGCGGGTCGGTCTGCGCCCAGCGGTAGCGGTTCGCGCCGTCGATGCCGCGCAGGCTCGTCGTCGGACCACCCAGGCCCTCTTCCGCGGTGTGGTTGTAGACGACGTCGAGGACGACCTGGATGCCGGCCTCGTGCAGCAGCCGGACCATGCCCTTGAACTCGCGCAGGACGGCGTCGGCGCCCTCCTGCTGCGCCGGTGCCGAGGCGTGCGCGGCGTGCGGGGCGAAGAACCCGAGCGTGTTGTAGCCCCAGGCGTTCTGCCGGCCGGCGTCGCGGAGCCACCGCTCGGTGTCGAACGCCTGCACGGGCAGCAGTTCGAGCGTCGTGACGCCGATGCGGTGCAGGTGCGCGATCGTGCTCTCGTGGGCGACCCCGGCGTACGTGCCGCGCAGGTGTTCCGGCAGGTGCGGGTTCGCGGCCGTCAGGGTGCGGACGTTCGCCTCGTAGACGACGGCACGGTCGAGCGGGACCTGCGGCTTCACGACGCCGCCCCAGTCGAACGCGTCGTCGACGACCACGCTGGTCCACCGGGGGCCGACCGCTTCGTCGTCGCCGGTCGGCAGGATGCCCCGCGCGTACGGGTCGAGCAGCGGACGCGTCGGGTCGAACTCGTGCCGCGGCCCGACCGGCCCGTCGACGAGCAGGTGGTAGCGGTCGCCGGGCACGATCCCGGGGACCTCGCCGGTCCACACGTCCGTGTCCGGCACCCGCTCGAGCGCGTACCGCGTCGGCAGCACGTCGGAGGGGTCGGCTCCGTCGGCGCTCCCCGCGCTCGCCACGACCAGGACGACGCCCGTCGCCGTCGCGGACCGCAGGGTGAACCGGGGGACGGTCCCGCCCAGGGAGAACCCCGGCGTCAGGTCGATCGCTGTCTCGTGCACGCGACAAGGGTACGAGGACCGGCGCGTATCCTGGACACTGCTCGATCCAGGGGGTGCATTTGTCGGTCTACCTCGACCACGCCGCGACGACGCCGATCCTGCCGGAGGCGCTCGCCGCCTTCACCGATGCCCTCAGCACCGTCGGCAACCCGTCGTCCATCCACAGCGCCGGTCAGCGCGCCAAGATGCTGCTCGAGGACGGCCGCGCCGCCGTCGCCCGCTCGCTCGACGCCGACCCCGTGGAGGTCGTGTTCACCTCCGGCGGCACCGAGAGCATCAACCTCGCCGTGAAGGGCCTGTTCTGGGCTCGCCAGCGCGACCGCCAGCGGCCCCGCATCGTCGTCCCGGGTGGCGAGCACCACGCCACCGTCGACACCCTGACCTGGCTGGAGACGCACGAGGGCGCCGTCATCGACGTGGTCCCGTTGGACGCGCAAGGTCGCGTCGACCTCGCCGGACTGGAGGCGCGGCTCGCTGACGCCTCGGACGTCGCCCTGGTCACGTTCCTGTGGGCGAACAACGAGGTGGGCACCATCCAGCCCGTGTCACGGATCGTCGAGCTCGCGCACGCCGCCGGCGTGCCCGTGCACAGCGACGCGGTCGCCGCCTACGGGCAGGTGCCGGTGTCGTTCGCCGGGTCCGGCCTCGACGCCCTCAGCGTCTCCGCGCACAAGATCGGCGGGCCCGTCGGCATCGGCGCACTCGTGCTCGGGCGGAAGGCCACCGTCGAACCCCTCATCCACGGCGGTGGGCAGCAGCGGCAGGTGCGGAGCGGCACGCAGGACGCCCCGGCGGCTGCGGCCTTCGGTGTCGCGGCCAGCGCGGTCGTCGCCGAACCGATGCCGCACCCGTCGCTCGTCGCCCTGCGGGACCGCCTGGTCGCCGGGGTCCGTGCGGCCGTGCCGTCAGCGGTGCTGATGGGGGACCCGGCCGACCGGCTGCCGGGCAACGCGCACTTCACGTTCCCCGGCTGCGAGGGCGATTCGCTCCTGTTCCTGCTCGACGCCGCCGGGGTCGCGGTCTCGACCGGGTCGGCGTGCCAGGCCGGTGTGCCCGAGGCGTCGCACGTGCTGCTCGCGATGGGACTGTCGGAGCAGGATGCCCGTGGTGCGCTCCGGATCACGCTCGGCCACACGACGACCGATGCCGACGTCGACGCGTTCCTGACGGCGCTGCCCGACGCTGTCGCACGGGCCGGTGCCGCGGGGATGGCGTCGAGGGAGCCGCTGCTCGGGCGGTAGTGGTTGACTCCGGGCATGCTTCGCTCGTCCGCCGTGTGGGTCGTCTTCGCCCTGCTCGGCATCGTGTTCCTCGCAGTCTCGGTCGCGCTGTTCACCCAGTCGGGATCGCGGCCCTTCGGGTTCGTCACCTGCATCTGCGCTGTCGTCGTCCTGGTCAGTGCCTGGGTGGGACACCGGCGATCTCAGCTGCGACGCTGACGCCGCCCATGACAGCGTGCATCCCGGAACCTCGAACGCCGCACACGCGGGGGACGGGCACCACGGACGACGTCGAGGGTGGCCCCGGATGGCGGATCCGGTCCGCCGATCTCCGTCCGGTGATCACCGACCTCGTTGCGTTCAGCGCCGGGTTGGCCGACGACCCACTCCGTGAGGAGATCGAGTTGCTGTGGACCGGCAAGGCGGGTGATGCGCTTCGTCGCCTCGAACGGGTCGCCTCGACGCAGCGTGTCCGAGCATTGCGGGCCGACTGTCACCGTGACCTCGGCGACACTCGCGCTGCAGTGCGCGAGTACGACCTCCTCGTCGCCGAGTGCATCGGCACGACTCGCGAGGCCACGATGCGGCAACACCGGGGCAAGGCGCTGCTCGCAGCCGGGAGCGTCGACCGTGCCGTCGAGGACTTCACACTCGCCGTCGCGCTCAGACAGGCCAGTGATCCGGTGCTCCTCGCGTCGGCCGAGCAGGCACTGGCGGTTGCGCGGTCTCAGGCAGGTGACGGCACTTCGGAAGTGCTCACCGGGAGCGGCCAAGTTGACGGACGTCCGCCGGTAGCCTGAGCCCGTGACCACTCCCAGGCCACAGGGCAGCGCCGATCTGCGCCGGAAGCACTGACCGTGGTCACGAGTGGCGGCGAGCACCACCCGCGAAACGGCACCCGGCGGGACAGCCGCTGGGCCGTCCCGATCCGTCGGGTCTTCCCCTGGTGGTACCTCGGCGGTGCGGTGGCGACGCTGGCGATCCTGGTCCTGGTCGATCCCGGCGGCAGCCAGGCCACGGTGGCGTTCTGGGGGCCGATGATCGGGATCACGATCCAGGACCGCGAGCGAGCTGCGCGTGCTCGACTGGACCGCGGACTCCCGGTCGACCGACGGTCGCTCCTGTCGCCTCCGTCGCTCGAACCGACCTGCGCGGTGTTGCTCACCGGCGTGGCCGTCGGACTCGGCATGCTCATCAACGCGCTCTTCGGGCACGGCACGTCCGCCACGACGTGGGTCGGGGCGGGGGTGTTCCTCGGGAGCGCCGCGTCCTTGGTCGGTCTCCTGCTGGTCCTGAGGAGCCGACGCCGCCGACGGTCGAGCGGTGCGGGCGGCCAGCCGGACGACGTCAGCTGACTGGGCGCTCCGAGAGGAACCGCCCGGCTCGTCGGTACTGCAGGGCCAGTTGTACGAGCCCGAGCACCACCGTGAACGACGCGACGAGCTCGATCAGCTTGATGGGCAGACTGTCCGTGCTCACCGCTGTCGAGGCGGCGAACAGCATCACGGCGCCGAAGATCGGCAGGATCCCGAGCGTGGCTCGACGGTTCTGCACGGCCACCGCGAAGACGATGTCCGCGTGCTCGTCGTCGATCGGCTCCTGGCCGGCGATCTGACGCCGCACCGACCGCTGCTCCGCGCGGGAGAGCGGGCTGCTCACCGATCGCCAGCGAGTGACGTAGTGACCGGAGCGGTAGGCCCACACGAAACCGACGATGCCGACGACCAGCCCGAGCAGCAACAGCAGGAGCTGGACGAGCAGCTGCACGCCATCGCCGCCACTCGCGTGGCTGCTCCCGGTGGCCGGCACCAGCACCAGTGCCAGGACCACCCCGACCGCCCACGACACCAGGACGAGTGCCCCCGCCCACACGAACACGCGGGTCCGGCGGCGGCGGAGCCCGTCGTCACTCTGGCCGTCGGCGAGCCGGGCGGCGGCTGCCCAACGCTCGGCTCCGGCTGGGTCGGTTGCGGGGCTGGTCATCGTTCGGGTCCTGACGTCGAGAGTCTCTCGACTCTACGGGTCACGGTCGGTGCGGGTCGCGCGTGCGACCCCGGAAGCGACCGCGGTCGAATCCGCACGAGGGGATCGCCACCGACCCGCTTCGTTGTGATACTTGGACATGCTCGAGTTGGTGAGGCCGCAGACGGCGTTGTACGAGGCGTGGGCCGAAGCGCATGCCGAGTGGGGGCCGGGCGTGCACGAGGACGGATTCGGGATCACCGCCCAGGACGACGTCGGCGACGAGGACGGGTTCCGCACCTGGGTCGGCCGACTGCACGCCAGACCCGGGCCCCTCTGGTGGATCGTCGAGGACGGCCGCGTCCTGGGCGGGATCGCACTCCGGGCGCCGGGAGACGCGGCCGGCGTGCAGCGGTTCGGCCACGTCGGGTACGGGATCCGCCCGTCGGCGAGGGGCCGAGGCGTGGCGACCTGGGCGCTGGGCCAGGTGCTCGCGCACGCATCGCGCGTCGGGATCGACCCGGTGATCGCCGTCTGCCGTGATGACAACAACGGCTCCATCGGGGTGTTGGAGCACTACGACGCCGTCCTGCTGTCGACCGAGCGCCGCGGCGGTGTGCGGCTGCGACGGTACGCGATCGCCAGATCGCACCGGAGGCCCGGGTAGCCGACCGAGCGCACGACCACCCCGAGGAACACCTGTCGGCGCGTCACGCGAGCCGGGCGAGGAGCGCGTCCGTCTCAACTGCGGTCGGTGCTGTCGCCGGACCGTTCCTGGTGACCGCGAGGGCTGCCGCAGCGTTCGCCCGTCGGACGGCGTCGACGAGGACCGCACCTCGGGACAGCGCAGCCACGAGCACTCCGCCGTGGGCGTCTCCCGCGCCGTTCGAGTCCACCGCAGCGACCCGGAAGCCTGGCACCAGCACTGGTTCCAGGCCGGGCTCGACGACCCAGCAGCCGGCTGCGCCGTCGCGGGCCAAGGCGGTCCCGCGGGCGGCCGCGGCGATGGAGGCGACCGCCTCGGGGAGTCCCGCGGACGTGGGAGCCATGAGCCGCGCCTCCCGCCCGTTGGCGCTGACCACGTCCGCACGCGCCAGGACGGGGCCGAGCACCGCCGGGGGCAGCGTGTCGACCAGCGGCGACGGGTCCAGGACGACGCGGACGGAGTCGGGGACCGTCCCGAGCCAATCGGCGATCGCCTGCCCGTTGACGGCGTGCGCGAGGCCGTAGCCGGACACGAACACCGTGTCGTCGGCGACGAGGGCGATCCGGTCGAGGTCGGCGCGGCCGAGCTGGCCCTCTGCGCCGACGCTCGTGACGAAGGTCCGCTCCGTCGACGCGTCCACGAGTGCGACGCAGTACCCGCTGTCGACGTCGGCGAGACCGGGTTGCAGGACGTCCACGCCCGACGCCGCGAGTGCGCGACGCACCACGTCGCCGAACGGCCCGCTGCCGTACTGGCCCCCGAAGGCGACGTCGAGCCCGTCCCGGGCGGCGGCGACCATCGTGTTCAGGCCGCCGCCCGCGGTGATCTCCGACGCGGAGGCGATGACGTCGCCGCCCGGATCCGGGATCGCGTCGACGCGCATGACGATGTCGACGATGACGTTGCCGACCGAGACGAGGCGGGGCATCAGGCGCTCGCCCCGGCGTCCGCGGTCGTGGCCGGCTCGTCCTCGGTGAGCCGTCCGCGTGCTCCGCCGGTCAGCAGGTAGACCGCGGCAGCGACGATGAACGTGACGACCCAGCCGAGGCCGTTCGCACCGATCCACGTTCCGGAGAACGCACCGACGAAGACGGGGGCCGCATCACCGACCTGCACCTCGGTGAACAGGAAGCCGATCACGATCGCGACGATCCAGGCGGCGAGGGCACCCCAGGCCACGCCGCCGCGGTACCAGTACCGGCCGCCAGCGCGCAGGTCGAGGAGCGCAGCAGGGTCGTACCAGCGCCGCCGCACCATGTCGGCCATGAAGACGCCGAGCCACGCGGTGATCGGGACGGCGAGGACGGAGATGAACGTGATGAAGGGCGCGTAGAAGCCGTCGGCGACGAGCATGAAGTACATCGCGCCGAGTGTGGTGACGACCACGTCGACCGCGACCGCCCAGACGCGCGGGACCTTGATGCCGAGGGTCAGCGTGGTGAGACTCGCCGAGTACACGGACAGGTGGTTCGACAACAGGAGGCCGCCGAACGCCGCGATGAGGTAGGGGATCGCCATCCAGCTGGGCAGCAGGTCGCGGATCGCGGCGACCGGGTCGCCCGCCTGCGCCAGGGTCGGGTCGCCGGCGGAGACGAGTGCGCCAAGACCGACCAGGACGACGAGCGGGATGCCCGCACCGGCGGCGCTCGACGCGATCAGGGCGCCTGCCTTCGACGAGGTGCGGGTGTAGCGGGCGATGTCGGCTCCGGCCGTGGCCCAGCCGATGCCGGTGCCGGCGGCGATTGTGCCGATGCCGATGACCATCGCGGCGACGGGGCCCGCGGGCTGGGACCCGACGACGTCCCAGTCGACGCGGAGCACGAGGAAGACGGCGACGAACACGTTGAGCGCGCCGAACACCCACGTCGCCCACTTCTGGACGGCGACGATGAACGCGTGCCCGAGGCCGGAGACGAGCACCGTGGCGACGACGAACACCAGGATCGCGACGATCGTCAGCACCGGGTTCGCCTTCGCGTCACCGCCCGTGCCGAAGAGGATCGTGAACAGCGACAGCAGCACGAACGCCGCCGTGGTGGTGTTCACCGTCTCCCAGCCGAGCCGGGACAGCAGTGACACGAACGTCGGGCCGATGTTGCCCCGGACGCCGAACACCGCTCGACTGAGCGTGAGGCCAGGAGCCCCGCCGCGACGACCGGCGATCGAGATGACGCCGACGACCGCGAAGGACCCGGCGGCGCCGATGACCGCGACGAGCAGCGCCTGCCAGATGGTCAGGCCCTGGAACGCGACCAGGGTCGCACCGAGTGGGAGGCCGAGGATGGAGATGTTGGCGGCGAACCAGACCCAGAACAGCGCGCCGGGCGTGCCGGTTCGTTCTTCCCGGGGCACGGGCTCGATGCCCCGCTGCTCGATCGTCGTCAGCGTGCCGCTGCTGAGGGTGGTGGGCATGTCGGACATGGTTCGGTTCCTCTTACGTCGTCGGAAGGATGGTGCGCGAAACCGGGCGTCGGCCTGTCGGGACGACGCCACAGCGTGGGGGAGGAGTGGGGGCGGGTCAGCTGCCCGTGCGGAGGGTGAGGAGTCCGTCGACGACCTGGTCGAGCCGGACGTCGTTGACGGTGGTCACGGTGACGACGGCGTCGCTGGGCCAGACGACGGGTCCGTGGACGGCGCCGAGCACCGCACCGGCCATCGCGGCGATCGTGTCGGTGTCGCCGCCGAGTGATGCCGCCGAGCAGAGGGTCTGCCACGGGTCGAGGTCGAGGGCGACGAGGGCGAGTGCGGCGACGACGGACTCCTGGCTGGCCACGCTCGTGCCGATGAGTCGCGTGATCGTGTCGACCTGCGCGGACGCAGGCACGGTCGGCAGGTGCTCACGTGCCCACGTCGTCCTCGCGGCGATGTCCGCGCCGGCGACCCAGTGGCCGCGCTCCGCGCCGATGGTGGCGGCGGCGACCGCGGCGTCGAGCGCTCCGGCGCGGGTCGCCCCGTCGATGCCCGCGCTCACGGCCGCGGCGATCGCGCTCGCTCCGGCGATGCCGAGTCCGGTGTCGTGCGTGACGCGGCTGGCGTCCTGGACGGCGTCGACCAGGTGGACGAGGTCACTCGACGGCACCGCGACACCAACCGGTGCGATGCGCATGGCGGCCCCGTTCGTCGTGCCGGTCGAGCCCGCCTCGGACGCGGGGACGCCAGCGAGGATCCGCTGCACCGCGGTCTTCGTGCTCGGGCCGAGCAGGTCGAGCGAGCCCTTCGCCTCCATCCCGCGCTCCCAGGCGATGAGTGCCTCGGCGAAGCGGACGGGGTCCAGTCGTCCGTTGCCCTCGAGCAGCAGCTCGGCGAGCATCAGGGCCTGTTCGGTGTCGTCAGTGATCGTGCCCGCGGGCATGCCGGTGGCGATACGCTGGTGCGGTCCGGCGTCGACGAATCCGGTGATGGCCCCGTGGTCGGCGAGGATCTGCGCGCGGGACATCGACTGGGTCGGCATGCCGAGGGCGTCACCGATGGCCAGGCCGGTGAGGGCAGCGAGGGCGTGGTCTCGGAGGGGGTGCTGGTTCACGGGGTCCTGTCGCGGGGTCATGACGTGGTCCCGAAGCGCATGTGCAGTCGGAAGCGGTCGGGATCGAGGAGACTGTCGACGCGCTCGACGAACGCGCCTTCGGCCGTGCGTGTGACGCGGCGGCTGCGCAGGAACGGCGTGCCCGCGGTGCGGTCGAGCAAGGCTGCGTCGTCGATGTCGAGCGGGACGACGTCGATCCACTGCTCGGCGCTCGCCGGCACCAGACCGGTTTCCGCGATCGTGGCGGTGAGGGAGCCGTCGACGAGTCCGTCGGTGGTCGAGGCCGCCAGTCGTCCCAGGTGCGGTACGACGCTTCGCTCCAGGGACACCGGGCTGCCGCCGACGACGACGCGGAGCCGATCGACTGCGACGAAGGTCGCTCCGGCGGCGTCGACCTCGGCTTGCAGTTCCGCATCGTCGAACCGCTCGATGCGCAGAGTTCGGGTCGACACCTCGGTCCCCGAGGCGGCGATCGACCGTGCCCAGCCACCGCGTGGGTCGAGGGACGCCCCGTCGAAGGTGACGACCGAGCCGACACCGCCACGGGTGGCGATGTACTCGTCGTCGGCGAGGTCGGCGAGGGCGGCTCGGACGGTGCCGCGACTGACCGCGAAGCGCACGGCCAGGTCGTTCTCACCGGGCAGGCGCTCGCCCGCTCGGTACCGCCCCGTCGCGATCTCGTCGCGGAGCGCGTCGGCGACGAGACGTCGCTTCGATGTGACTGGCATGTGGTGATCGTACATGTACAGAACCTGTCCGATCCTGCGATGCGTTCAGTGGATGTCCCGGATGTCCTGGGTGGTCTCGTGGCGGGTGAGTGGAGGAGCACCGCCGCCAGCGGGACGGACCCGCACCGGGCCTCCCGGTCGGCCGAGTCGGACTCGCGCCGGTAGGATCGATGACCATGGTCGAACTGGACTTCACCGAGCAGCTCTCCGCCCTTCGCGAGACCTTCGGCAACATCCGCTCGGTGGTCGACGTCGACCGCCTGCAGCGTGAGATCGCCGACCTCAGCGAGCAGGCCGGGGCCCAGGACCTCTGGGACGACGTCGACCACGCGCAGCAGGTGACGAGCGCGCTCTCGCACCGCCAGTCGGAGCTGAAGAAGATCACCGACACCGAGCAGCGCATCGACGACCTCGAGGTGCTGGTCGAGATGGCGAACGAGGGTGACGACCAGGAGTCCGCCGACGAAGCGCTCGCCGAGCTCAAGGCGATCCAGAAGATGATCGGCGACTTCGAGGTGCAGACGCTCCTCGACGGTGAGTACGACGACCGTCCGGCGGTCATCACGATCCGCGCCGGCGCGGGTGGGGTCGACGCGGCGGACTTCGCCGAGATGCTCCTCCGGATGTACCTCCGGTACGCCGAGCAGCACAACTTCAAGACCACGGTGATGGACACCTCGTACGCCGAAGAGGCGGGCATCAAGTCCGCGACGTTCGAGATCGACGCCCCGCACGCGTTCGGCACGCTGTCGGTCGAGGCCGGCACCCACCGCCTGGTGCGGATGTCGCCGTTCGGTGCCGCCGGCAAGCGCCAGACGTCCTTCGCCGCGGTCGAGGTCATCCCGCTCATGCCGGAGACCGCCGTCATCGACATCCCCGAGAACGACATCCGCGTCGACGTGTTCCGCTCGTCGGGCCCCGGCGGGCAGTCCGTCAACACGACCGACTCCGCGGTGCGCCTGACGCACATCCCGACCGGCACCGTCGTCTCGATGCAGAATGAGAAGTCGCAGATCCAGAACCGTGCGGCCGCCATGCGCGTGCTGCAGTCGCGCCTGCTCCTCCTGAAGAAGGAAGAGGAGAACGCAAAGAAGAAGGAACTCGCCGGCAACATCACGGCGAGCTGGGGCGACCAGATCCGCTCCTACGTCCTGGCGCCGTACCAGATGGTCAAGGACCTCCGGACGGAGCACGAGGTGAACAACCCCTCAGCCGTGTTCGACGGCGATCTGGACGGCTTCATCAACGCGGGCATCCGCTGGCGCAAGCAATCCGCTGCCGAGTAGGGGTTCCTGAGCCGCGCGCCTCGCTTGCTTTCCAAGCGGGGCGACCTACCCTGATCCGGTCATGATCAAATTCGACCAGGTCACCAAGGTCTACTCGGGCAACCCGAGTCCGGCGCTCGACAACCTCACCCTCGAGATCCTCAAGGGCGAGTTCGTGTTCCTCGTGGGCGCGTCCGGTTCCGGCAAGTCCAGCTTCCTGCGCCTCGTGCTCAAGGAGGAGAAGCCCACGAGCGGGCAGATCCACGTGCTCGGGCAGCGCCTCGGGTCCCTGGCATCGCGGAAGGTCCCGTACTTCCGCCGCAACCTCGGGGTGGTCTTCCAGGACTTCCGTCTGCTGCCGAACAAGAACGTGTTCGACAACGTGGCGTTCTCGCTGCAGGTCATCGGCAAGAGCAAGGGCTTCATCAGCGAGGCCGTGACCGACGTGCTGAAGCTCGTCGGTCTCGCCGGCAAGGCCTCCCGCATGCCGCACGAACTCTCCGGTGGTGAGCAGCAGCGTGTGGCCATCGCCCGCGCCGTCGTGAACAAGCCGGCGATCCTGCTGGCCGACGAGCCCACCGGGAACCTGGACCCCACCACGTCCGCCGGCATCATGGCGCTCCTCGAACGCATCAACCAGGGAGGCACCACCGTGCTGATGGCGACGCACGACGCCAGCATCGTGAACCAGATGCAGCGTCGGGTCATCGAGCTCTCGAACGGCACCGTCCTGCGCGACGAGCAGTCCGGCGGCTACCAGACCCAGGCCGTCCCGATCCAGCGAGGCACCGTGTCCAACACCACCGGCATCCAGACGATCCCGGGGCTCATCCGATGAGGCTCGGGCTCGTCATGTCCGAGGTCGGCTCGGGCCTGCGGCGCAATGCGTCGATGGTCGTCTCCGTCGTCCTCGTGACCTTCATCTCCCTGACCTTCGTCGGCACGGCGATCCTGCTCCAGATGCAGATCAACCAGATGAAGGGGTACTGGTACGACCGGGCGCAGGTCGCCGTCTACCTGTGCACCGACACCGACACCACGGGCAACTGCACCGGCGCGAAGGCCACCGCCGACCAGCGCGAGCAGGTCCAGGCGCAGCTCGACTCGTCGACGCTCAAGCCGTACATCGAGAAGACCTACTACGAGAACCAGGACCAGGCCTTCACCCGGTTCAAGGAGCAGTTCAAGGACTCGGCCGCGACGGAGTTCGTCAAGCCGGAGTACCTGAACGAGACCTTCTGGGTGAACCTGAAGAACCCGTCGCAGGCAGACGTCCTGGTCGAGAGCCTGTCGAAGGTCGCCGGCGTGCAGAGCGTCGTCGACCAACGCGGGTACCTGCAGCCGATCTTCAACCTGCTCAACGCGTCGTCGTACACGGCGATCGGCATCGCGGCCCTCATGCTCGTGGCGGCGGTGCTGCTCATCGCGACGACGATCCGCCTGTCGGCGTTCAGTCGACGGCGAGAGCTCGGCATCATGCGGCTCGTCGGTGCATCGAACCGGTTCATCCAGACACCGTTCGTGCTCGAGGGGGTGATCGCCGCCGCCATCGGAGCCGTCCTCGCCGGTGGCGCCATCACCGCCGTGGTCTGGTTCTTCGTCCGGAACTTCCTGGCGGAGCGCTTCACCGGCACGGCGTTCATCGGCATGGGGGACGCGGCCATCGTGGTCCCCGCGGTGATCGTGATCGGGGTGCTCCTCGCCGCGGCGTCGGCGTCGATCGCCATCCGCCGGTACCTGAAGGTCTGACGCAGCACAGCATCCGCGAGCGGGCGGCGCGCCGGGAAGGTGCGCCGCCCGCTTCGTGTTGAGTAGTCTGTAGGGCTGCGCGGAACCACCCAGGCAGCGCACTGCACCGGTCACCATCGAGAGGAGTCGTCATGGCGAAGGAACGCGGGGAGAAGATCGTCGCGACGAACCGTCGCGCACGGCACGACTACCTCATCGAGGACACGTACGAAGCGGGCATGGTCCTGTCCGGCACCGAGGTGAAGTCCCTGCGGATGGGGCGGGCGTCGCTGGTCGACGGGTACGCCTACATCGACGGTGGCGAAGCGTGGATCGACGCCGTGCACATCCCGGAGTACACCGAGGGCACGTGGAACAACCACTCGCCCCGTCGGAAGCGCAAGCTGCTCCTGCACAAGCAGCAGATCGTGAAGATCTCGCACAAGACGGCGCAGGGCGGCTACACCCTCGTGCCGCTGCAGATCTACTTCCACGACGGTCGGGCCAAGATCGAGATCGCCGTCGCGAAGGGCAAGCGCGAGTTCGACAAGCGTCAGGCCCTGCGCGAGAAGACCGACAAGCGTGAGGCCGAGCGGGCCATGCGCACCCGGAACCGCGTCGGAGAGTAGCGCCGACGCACCTCCTCGGCTAGACTGAGGGACTGCTCCGACAGGGGCATTGGCAACTCAACAGCGTGACAGCGGCTCGCACGTCCGGCCCGCATGGGGATGATCGGTTTCGACATTGCCTGTGTGCCGACGGGAAGCGGGCCGAGGACCCACGGTTATCTCGTAAACGATCCGTGGAAAACAACAAGTGCCAATTCCAAGCGCACTGACTTCGCTCTCGCTGCGTAAGCAGCCCAGCACATGAAGTCCGTCGGCCAGGTGACCGTCTTCTAACCTGATCCCGACGTCATCCAGAGGACTTGCTGCACGGTTGCGCCTCAGGGCCGTGCGGGACTTGCACTGAGACTGGGCCCGTCGTCCTAGAAGCCGGTAGCAAAGGACGGGGCCGAGCAGAACGAACTATCCGGATACGCCCGTAGAAGACGTCGAATTGCAGCGATGGACGGGGGTTCGATTCCCCCCATCTCCACCATTCGCCGAACGACGAGCCGCTGTCACGCTGCGCCACCTGAACGCCCCGGCACCGTCCCCTGGACAGTGCCGGGGCGTTCGCTGTTCCGGCACGTCCGAGGACTACGCTCCGGAGCAGGCGCGCAGAACACGCTCGCGTCGAACCCGAACGAGAGGTCAGCACGTGGTGCAGGAGATCGCGATCCGTGTCCGTCTGCGGGAGCAGGAACGAGTGGTGCTCAGCGAGTACGAGCGGATCGTGGGCTCCGTCGCCACGGTGGCCGCCCTCGCCGCATGGCTGCCGAACCCCGACACCCGCCTGGTCGTGCGCGGCCGCGGCGCCGAACCGGTGCGGCTCGAGACCGTCACGTACGGCTCGGTGGTCGAGATGCTCGTCGTGCTCGACCAGCGCTCCGTCGGGGTCGATTGTGCTGCCGCCGCCATCGCCGCGCTCATCGAGTCGGTCCGCCACGAGCACGTCGCCGACGACGTCTCCGGGGTCGCCGGGGAACTCGATCGGCTCGATCGCGCTGCCCCGCGCGGACGGTCCACCGTGGAACGCGCGCTGCGCACGTTCCTCGAGGGGGCACGGTCCGACGTCCTCGAGCGCAAGACGACCACCCGGGTCCGCACCGCGCAGGCGTTGCTCCGGCTCGCCGAGGCGGACGCGGTCCTGACGGTCGAGCGGGTCGCCGACGCCCTGGCACCGGTGCTCGAGGAGCACGCGGTCGACGTCGAGCTGGACACCGGCTCGGCCGTGGTCGTCGAGCCGATCGACGGGGTGGAGTCGCCGGAGACGGAGACGGAGACGGAGACCGAGGCCGCGTCCGACGACGCCGACGCCGACGTCTCGCAGGCGGGTCCGGAGGCCGTGTCGACCGTCCTGCCGCTGCCGACGGGTGCGAGCAAGGCCAAGTCGAAGAAGGACGACGGGAAGAAGAAGTCCAAGAAGGACGACGGGAAGAAGAAGTCCAAGAAGGACGACGGGAAGAAGAAGTCCAAGAAGGACGACGGGAAGAAGAAGTCCAAGAAGGACGACGACGCGAAGAAGAAGTCCAAGAAGAAGAAGTAGCTCGCAGCCGCTCCCGCTAGAAGTCGAACAGGTTCGCTCGGATCCCTCCGGCGCCGTACTCCCGTCGCAGGAGCCCTCGGCGCCGGAGCACCGGCACCAGGTCGCCGAACATCCGGTGGATCTGCGCCGGGTGCAGATCGCCCGAGAAGATGATCCCGTCGTTGTCGGCGTCGCTGCCGAGCTCCTCGATGAAGTCCGCGAACTCGTCCGCCGTCCCGACGAACCCCGAGCGTGACGCGATCCGCCCCTGCCGCGCCTTGCGGGTGAGAAGCTCCCGCAGCGGTGCGTCCGGGGTGTCCCCGAGCAGCCCGCGGATCGTGCCGGCCGAGACGTGCTCACCGAAGGTCCCGTCGGGCACCGGGGCGTCCAGGTCGAGCGCGAGCAGGTCGGTCTCGGAGTCGCTCGACCACGCGATGGCCGCCGCACGCAGGGCCTCGTCGGTGGGGTGCTCGGACGCCGCGACGATGCGGTCGGCCTCCTGCGGCGAGGACACGATCACGGGCTTGAGCACGAACAGGATCCGCAGGTCCGCGGTGGACCGCCCTGCGGCCTCGGCTGCCGCGATCACCCGTGCTCGGTACTCCGTCACCGCGGCGGCGGACAGCGGCGCGAGTGCGAGCTGCACGTCCGAGTGGGTCCCGGCGAACGCGAGCCCTCGGCCCGAGCCACCGGGGGAGACGACCACGGGGTCCGACGCCAGCGGCAGGGCGTTGAGCGGACCGTCGGCGGTGAAGTGGGTGCCCTCGTGGTGGAACGCGTCGAGCGCATCGCCGTCCGCGAAGTGCCACGAGTCCGGTGCGCCGACGTACGCGTCGCCCCACGAGTGCCAGAGCCGGCGGAGCAGCGTGATCCACTCCTCGGCGCGGTCGTACGCCTGGTCGTGCGGCAGTGGCGGCAGGCCGGCGTGGCGTGCGCTGCCGACGTCGGTGACGACGTTGATGCCCAGCCGGTCCGAGGACAGGTGCGCCAGGGTCGCGAACTGCCGTGCCGCCAGGTACGGCGGGGTGATGCCCGCGTTGACGGTCGGCGCGATGCCGATGTGCGAGGTGGCGGCGAACAGGTACGGGGCGAGCAGCAGCGGGTCGTGCTTCGGGCCGCCGTACGCCTGCCGGATGCGCAGGTCGAGGGTGGCGGGGGAGCCGAGCGAGACGGCGTCCTCGGCGATGACCAGGTCCATGCCGGCCTGCTCGAGCGTCCGGACGGACTGCTGGTACAGGTCCGGCTTCGTCCAGTCGTGGCCCCAGTCCCAGTCGGACCGTCCCCACGCCTGCGGGCCGAAGCCGCGCGAGAAGAAGTACCCGAAGTGCTGCAGCTCGGCCATTCAGCGCTCCTGCCGGTCGAGGGCCGGCCCACCGACTGCCGTGCGCTGCGCGTCGGACGCTCCACGTGCCTCCAGGCCGGCGGCGGCGTCTGCGGACCGCAGCGCGACGAGCCCGCGTTCCAGGTCGCGGAGCAGGTCCGCGACGTCCTCGATGCCGACCGACAGCCGGATCAGGCCGTTGTCGATGCCCTGCTCGGCTCGCTCTTCCGGCGTGCGGCCGGCGTGCGTGGTGGTGGCCGGGTGCAGGATCAGCGAGCGGACGTCGCCCAGGTGGGTCATCCGGCTGAACAGCTGCACGGCGTCGATGAACGCCCGCGCGGCGGCTTCGCCACCGGCGAGCGTGAAGGCGAAGACGGACCCGGCCCCGCGGGGCAGGTAGCGCTGGGCGAGGTCGTGGAACGGACTGGAGGCCAGGCCCGCGTGGTCGACGCTCGTCACCTCCGGCTGCTGGTCCAGCCAGGACGCGACGGCCAGCGCGTTCGCGCAGTGGCGTTCCACCCGCAGTGACAGCGTCTCGATGCCCTGGCGGAGCAGGAACGCGTTGAACGGCGACGGCGCCGGGCCGATGCGCGCGGCGACGACGTCGCGGGCGAACACGGCGAAGGCCCGGTTGCCGTACCGCTCGACGTAGCTCTCGCCGCCGAGGGACCGTTCGGGGCTGGTCAGGTGGGTCCAGCGCTCGGGGGCGGCGGACCAGTCGAACCGGCCGCCGTCGACGACCACACCGCCGAGTCCGGCACCGTGGCCGGACAGGAACTTCGACGCCGAGTGCACGACGATGTCCGCACCGTGCTCGACCGGGCGCACCAGGTACGGCGTGGCGAGGGTGTTGTCGACGATCAGCGGGACGCCCGCGCGGTGCGCGGTCTCGGCGACGCCGGTGATGTCGAGGACGTCGTTCTTCGGGTTCGGGATCGTCTCGGCGAAGAACGCCTTCGTGTTCGGCCGGACCGCGGCGGCCCAGGCGTCGAGGTCGCGGGCGTTGGTGACGAAGTCGACCTCGATGCCGAGCCGACCGAGGTTCTGCAGCAGCAGCCCGCGCGTGCCCTCGTAGATGCTCCGGGCGCTGACGACGTGGTCGCCGGCCTGCAGCAGGCCGAGGAACGCCACGGTCGCCGCAGCCTGACCGCTGCCGACCAGGATCGCCTGGACACCGCGTTCGAGCAGCGCCACGCGACGCTCGACGTCGGCGTTCGTGGGGTTGCCCAGGCGCGTGTAGGTGTATCCGTCGTCGGTGTCGGCGAAGCGGTCGCGGGCCTGGTCGAAGTCGTCGAACAGGAACCCGGAGGACATGTGGATCGCGGGGACCCGGGCGCCGTGCCCGGCGTCGGGCACGAAGCCGCCGTGTACCTGCTCGGTCGCGAAGCCGTGGTCGTCGGTCGCCATGGGACACCTCCGGGGGTCGTCTGGCGGTAGCCTCGCAGCCGCTCGGCGCGGACAGGCGATTGCGGCCCCCGGTTACGCGAGCGCAGCCTCAGACGAGCGCGCGGACCCCGGTGACGACGGTGTCCCAGACCTGGAGCAGCGGCTCGCGCGCCAGCCACACCGCGACGGCGTTCACGGCGACGAACAGCACGAACCAGACGGACGCCGGCACCCGCATCTCGGCCGCGGCGATGTGGAAGTCGGTCTGCACCCGGGCGCCGGTGAGCAGCCACCGACCGACCTGCACCACCGAGCGCAGGCCGTCGACGACGAAGAACGCCCCGACGGCCGCGACGACGAGGACGGTCGCCTCGGACGGGCGGACGGCCACCCACAGGGCGAGCGCGTCGAAGCCGAGCACGACGAGCAGGCCGAACCAGTTCCGGACGAACGCCAGCGCCACGAGCCCGATGACCGCGAGCACCACCACGGGCAGCCAGCGGGAGCCGTGCAGCACCCCGGTCACCAGGAGCACGCCCGCCCACAGGGGTGCGCTGTAGCCGGCGTACAGGTTCAGGATCCGCACGAGCCACCGGATGCCGCCGGGCACCCGGCCGAGCTGGACCCAGGCCTCGCCGGACCCGTCCGGGTGCAGCTCGATCCGCTGGATCCGCCCGCCGAACGGCACGACGACGATCGCGTGCCCGACCTCGTGCGCGATGGTCGCGGCGATGCGGGCCACCCGGCCGACGAACGGCACGAACGGCAGGACGGCGCCGACGAGGAGCGCGACGAAGACGAGGGGCGGGGCTGCGGTGGTCAAGTGACCAGCATCGCAGCCCCGCCCAGGAAGACCCTGCGGGATCGGCGTCAGGGGAGCACGGGCGTCGTCAGCACCACCGTGACCAGGACCACGGTGCCGGCGATCGCCAGGGCGGTGAGGACGGCGAGGAAGACCGTCAGGCGGTTCACGCGTCGGCGCCCGGCTATTCGACCGTCACCGACTTCGCCAGGTTCCGGGGTTTGTCGACGTCGCACCCGAGCTGCAGGGCGAGTTCGCGGGCCAGCATCTGCAGCGGCACGACGGCCTCGAGCGGACCCCACGGCGCGGTCATCGCACCCCAGGCCAGGTCACCGGTGCCACGACGGCCGAGCGCGGGGATGTCCGCGGACTCGCCGCCGATCGTGATGACGAAGCCACCGCGTGCGCGGACCTCGGCGATCGCCGACTGGATCTTCGGCTCACCGTGGTCGATGACGACCACCGGGGTGCCGTCGTCCACCAGCGCGAGCGGCCCGTGCTTGAGTTCGCCGGCGGGGTACGCCTCGGCCCAGCGGTAGCTGAGCTCCTTGAGCTTCAGGGCGCCCTCGGCGGCGTACGGCAGTCCGGCGCCGCGGCCGAGGAACAGGAAGCCGGTCGCCTCCTTGACGCTCGACACCAGCAGCGGCATCCGCTCGGCGGACACCCGCGCGGCGTGCTCGATCCGTGCCGGCAGGTCGAGCAGTTCATCGACGAGCACCTGCGCGTGCGACGGTTCGATGCGACCGGAGGCCACCATCGCGGAGATCATCGCCGCGACACCGACGACGACCTGCGCCGTGAACGTCTTCGTGGCGGCGACCCCGATCTCCGGGCCGGCGTGGCAGTCCAGCACGGCGTCGGCCCGTCGGGCGAGCGAGGAGTGCATGTTGTTCGTCAGCGCGAGCACCGGGTGGCGGTCCTCGAACCGGTCCAGGGCGCGGAGCACGTCAGCCGTCTCGCCGGACTGGCTGATCGCGACGACCAGGGTGCCCGGGCCGAGCACGGCCTGGTCGGCCTCGCTCGCGACGACGATGTCGGTCGGCACGCCACCGATCCCGCGCAGCGCGGTCGCGATCACCTGGCCGGCGTTCAGTGACGTGCCGCAGGCGACGACCGCCAGCCGGTGGAAGCCGGCCAGGCCGAGGCCCACCCACATGCTGCCGTCGGCGGTGCGGCGGGTCACCCGGTCCAGGATCGTCGCGACGACGTCGGCCTGCTCGTCGATCTCCTTCGCCATGTGGTCGGTGTGGTCGCCGAGGTCGAGCGCGGCGGCGGCGAACGGGGACGGCGTGGGGAACGGCACGGGCACCGTGATCCCGTCGGACGACCAGGTCCAGGCCTCGCCGAGCTCGACGACGTCGCCGTCGCGCAGCGCCACGAACGTCTCGCACCACTCGGCGATCGCGCCGATGTCGCTCGCCACGAAGTCACCGCGGCCGGAGCGGGCGACGACGAGCGGCGAACGGTCCGCCGCCACGACCATGCGGCCGTCCCGGGCGTCCAGGACGACGATCGCCCACGAGCCCTCGAGCTGCGCCGTCGCGATCTGCACCGCGAGCATCAGGTCCGGGTCGACCGTCAGGGCGCGCTCGACCAGGTGCGCGATGACCTCGGAGTCGACGTCCGACCGGAAGCGGTGGCCCTGCGCCTCGAGCGTCTGCCGCAGCCGCTCCGCGTTCTCGATGATGCCGTTGTGCACGATCGAGATCCGGCCGGTGCAGTCGGCGTGCGGGTGCGCGTTCGCCTCGCGCACGGCACCGTGCGTGGCCCAGCGGGTGTGGCCGATGCCGACGCCGGTGAGCGCGTCTCCGGAGCGTGCAGCGACGAGGGTGCGCAGGTCGCCGACGCGGGAGACCGAGCGGATCGTCTCGGTACGGCCGACGGCCGTCCGGACAGCGATGCCGGCGGAGTCGTACCCGCGGTACTCGAGTCGTTCGAGTCCGTCGAGCAGGTAGGGGGTCGCGTCGTCAGACACGCGGGCCGCGATGATGCCGCACATCGGCTGTCCCTTCGGGGGAACGAGGGTGGGTGGAACGGGGCGGTGGAACTGGTTCGGCACCGACCGCCGTCGGGTCTGCCGCGCGTCCAGGGCCTCCCGGCCCGGGAACCGACGCCCGTCCTCGGATCAGGCGAGGACGGACGTCGGTGTCGTTGGGCCGAGGGGTTCGGGTACGGGACGGGGTACCGCGGGCTGGCCCCCGGGGGAGGGGCACGGCGGTCGGTGCAGGAGAAGCCTCACCCGCCGCCGACCACACGGCAACACCCGTCGGACGCTCTTGCGGTTCCCCGCGTGCGGGGGCACACCGCGCTGCGGTCGCGTGCGGACTCCCGCAACCGCGCGCAGACAGGAGGCCCGGTACCAGCTGGTACCGGGCCTCCCGTCCGTCCTGTGGTGCGTCTCCTACGTGAGGAGCGCGACCAGGTGCGATCGCGACCGCGCGCCGACCTTGCGGTAGATCTGCGTGAGCCGCAGCTCCACCGTGCGCTGCGACATGAACAGCGACGAGGCGATCTCGCGGTTGCGGTAGCCCTCGGTGACCTTCTGCACCACCGCACGCTCCTCGGCTGTCAGTGACGTGAGCACCGCCGACGCGTCGGGAGCGCTGCGCGGCGTCCCGGGGAACGCCGGCGAGAGCACCGGTGCGGACCGGATCGACGACGAGCCGGTGCCGAACTGCGGCATCGCCGCAGCCGGCGCCGGCGTCACGAGCGGTCGACGCAGGCCGGCCGCCTCGTACGCCGCTGCGGCCGCCGCGCCGAGACGCGGCCGTTCCGCCGGGTTGCCGACCGCGGCCAGCGCCGCGAACGTGCGAGCCCGCTCGTACTGCGAGTCGTGCGGCTGGAACAGCTCCAGCGCACGGCGACGGGCCGGCTCGCGGGTGGTGTCGTCGGCGACGAGCGCGAGGCTCCGCGCCAGCACCAGGGCACCCCAGCGCCCGGGCCGGGCGTGGTGGTCCGCCGCCAGGCGGGCCGTGATCGTCCGGGCGTCGTCGATCCGTCCGAGCCGCACGTACGCCTCGACCAGGTCGCCGAGGTGCCGGAGCACCGCGGGGTTCCGGAGCGACCGACCGATGGCGTCGGCTGCCTCGAGCGCGGTGGCTGCCTCGTCGAGGCGGCCGTCGAGCAGCAGGACCTTGCCGCGGAGCGCGTGCAGCTTCGCCGTCGCACCCCAGAGCCGACTCGTCGAACGGTGCGCGAGGCACCGGTCCACGACGTCGAGCGCCTCGGCGGAACGGCCCTCGGCGAAGTGCCGCCACGCGACGGCGATCGCCCGGGAGGGCTCACGCAACCGCTCGGCGACGGACGAACCGGACTCCCACACGTCGATCGCGCGGAGCGCCTGCCGGAAGTTGCCGGAGCGCACCTCGTTCTCGGACGTCAGGTAGCGGGCCGCCTCGGTCCACACCGCTGCGGTCTCCGGCCCCCGGGCGAGCACGAGTGCGAACACCCGTCGCGCGCTCCGGTAGCGCTCGCTGATGCTGAGCGCGTGGGCGAGGAGCAGCAGGGCCGGGTCGGACATCGCCACGAGCTCCGACGTCGCGAGCCCGTCGTGCAGCTCGGTGTCGGGCGGCAGCACGCCGTCCACAGCGGCGATGAGCTCCCGCGCGGTCGTCGTGATCTCGAGGGTGTGCGCGGACGCCGACCCCTCGAGCGGTTCGATCCGGTGCAGCAGGTCCTTCGCCTGGTCGAGCTCCCACGCCTCGGCACGGAAACACGCCACCATGGCCATCAGCCCGGCGACGGCGTCCACCTCGGCCGGCTCGGTCGCGTCGACGGGGACGAGCAGCTCGTCCGCGTGCACGGCGTCACCGCTGAGGTACTCGGCCGAGTACTGCAGGCGGAGCCGGCGGACCTCGTTCGGCGTCGTCCGGAACGGACGGAGCGCCGCGAGGTACCGCGCGGCGAAGCCGAGCAGGCGCTTGCCGAGCATGGCCTCCGCGACCCCGAGGAGCGCGACGTGCTCGTCCTCGGTCCCGCCACCGATGTGCAGGGCACGCTCGGTCAGCGCGATCGCGGCGTGCACGTTGCCGTCCACGACGTACGACCGTGCGGCCTGGAGCAGTGCGACCACGTCGGGGACGTCGTCGACGAAGCTCCGGTGCCACGCGGCCGACCGCGGGTCGGTCTCCGCGCTCGCCGTCGCCAGTTCGGCGTGTGCCGCACGACGGTCACGGGCGGGCATCCGCCAGTAGAGCGCGGAACGGACGAGCGGGTGCCGGACGGTGACGCTCTGGCCGCGGACGGTCGCGAGACCGGCCCCGACCAGGTCGTCCAGCTCGTCGCGGTCCCACGCCGTGGTCTTCGCGACGGGCACCAGGGCGAGCTTCGCGAGGACGTCCAGATCGCGTCCCGCGGCGGGCCCGAGTGCGAGTGCCGCGATGGCCTCGGTCGTCGGAGTGGGTCGGAGCGGGAGCACGATCGGCTCCGCGCCGGTGAGCTGCTCCCGGGTGAGCACCGCGAGCTGTTCGCGGAGCGCGCCGGGGTTGCCACCGGTCTCCTCGGCGAGGACGGCGAGGACGCCGTCGTTCGCCTCGGCCGGTGCCATGGCCCGGGCGAGGACCAGGGCCTCGTCCGACGGCAGCGGTTCGATGCGCAGGATCGGCAGGGCCGCGAGCGGACCGTCCGAGGGCACCGAGCGGACCGTCGCCACGACGCGCAGGGCGGTGCCCGCGAGTCGTCCGGCGAGGAACGCGATGAGTTCCTGGCTCTCCGCGTCCATCCGGTCGAGGTCGTCGATGAGGACGAGCGTCGGCGGGAGGGTGAGGGCGTGCACGGCGTCGAGGAAGTCGTGCGCCGCCGCCAGCCCGGCGGTCACGGCGGCCGCGGTCCCGCCTGCCTGCAGCAGGTGGGCGATGTGCGCGGTCGCTCGGGGGTCGTCGAGCGCGGTGAACAGGGAGGTCACCCCGGCCAGTGGCCAGCGGGATTCACTCCCGTTGACACCGACCCGGACGACGGGGAGGGAAACGCGGTTCGAGACCGCGTCGAGGACGCTGCTGCGTCCGGAACCAGGGTCGCCGACCACGACCATCGCGGACTCCCGTGGGAGCACTGCGAGGGTCGCGATCCGGTCGACCTCGAGACGTCGACCGGTGAGTGCCATGACTCACCGGCCTCCGGGTCCGGAGGCGGATGCTGCGAGGAGGGCGTCGGCGAACACGGGGGTCGCTGCGACGGGGCGCACTGAGGCGGACCGGACTGCTGCACGGCGGGTGACCGTGGCGGAGTGCGGACGAGCGGCGGCGACTGAGCGCGCGCCGGAACTGTCGTGGATTGGATGCGGTCGACGAGTGTGGGTGCACTCGGTTCCGCTCGGGAACGATGATGTCATCGTCTGTATCACCCCTCGGGTTAGGGTCTTCGGACGAACACGACCGGTCTGTTCCGCCGTCCGGATCTAGGGAATCCGAGAGCGTCACGTGACCTGCCGTCTGGAGCACGATAACTCAGGTACCGGCCCGCCGAGCGGACTCGCGTCGACGGATGTCCAGAACCGTGCCCCCAGTACGGGGGGCCACGAGGGGGGACCGCTCCCGCTCACCGCCGGGCTTCGACGCGTGCCGGTCGGGACCGTCGGAGTCGACCGGGGTACAGCTCTGTCCGGACCTCGTTCGTCGTCGCAGGTGTAGCCAGGACGGGATGTCCAACGCCGAACCGACCGACGCCCGCCTCGATGACCGCACCCGGTGGCGGGCCTTCGCCGTGTGCGTGGCGGTGGCGGCCCTGACGATCCTCGACCTGTCCAAGGTGAACGTCGGGCTGCCCTCGATCGAGCAGTCCCTCGGGGCCACCAGCTCGTCGCTCCAGCTCATCGTGGCGGGGTACGCGCTGGCGTTCGGCCTCGCCCTCGTGCCCGCGGGTCGGCTCGGGGATCTGAAGAGCCGGCGCGTCATGTTCATCGTGGGGCTCAGCGCGTTCACCGGATCGAGCCTGCTGTGCGCCGTCGCACCGAACATCGAGGTCCTGATCGTCACGCGGATCCTGCAGGGCTTCGCCGCCGGGATCCAGATGCCCCAGGTCATCGGACTCGTGCAGCAGCTGTTCCGCGGGCCGGAGCGGGGCCGCGCGTTCGGGCTCTTCGGGGCGATGATCGGCATCTCCACCGCCCTCGGGCCGACCATCGGCGGTGGCCTCATCGCGATCGGCGGCGAGGAGTCCGGCTGGCGGCTGCTGTTCTGGATGAACGTGCCCCTCGGGATCGCCGCACTGCTCTTCGCCGTCCGCCTGCTGCCGAAGGGTGCCCAGGGGAAGGCGCAGGACCGTGAACTGGACGTCGTCGGCATCCTGCTGCTCGGCGTGGCGATCATCACCCTGATGCTGCCGTTCGTGCTGACCAGCGGCGGGGGTGGTTCCGCGACCCGCTGGTTCTGGCTGGTGGGCTTCGCGGTGTTCCTCGTGCTGTTCGTGCTCTGGGAGCAGCGGTTCAAGCGGCAGGGCAAGTCGCCCGTGGTCCACTTCGAGCTGTTCCGGCTGTCGTCGTACCGCAACGGGCTGTCGATCGTCGCCGTCTACTTCGCGGCGCTGCCGGCGTCGTTCCTCATGGTGACGCTGTACCTGCAGGAGGGCCTCGGGCTCTCGCCGCTGTTCGCCGGCATGGTCAGCATCCCCTTCGCCGCGACGAGTGCTGTGGGCTCCTACATCGGCGGACGGATCGTCGACCGGGTCGGGCGGGCGCTGGTCGTCGCCGGGCTCGGGATGGTCGTCGTCGGTTTCCTGCTGCTCATGGTCGCCGCCGTCGCCACCCCGCCGGAGGTCACCCCGTGGGCGATGGCGGGCGCGTTCCTGGTCGGCGGACTCGGTGGCGGGTTCGTGGTGTCGCCGAACCAGACCCTGACCCTGGCCGAGATCCCCGTCGAGCAGTCCGGGGTGGCGGGGTCGATGCAACAGCTCGGGCAGCGTGTCGGCACCGCGATCGGCACCGCGGTCGCGACGAGCATCTTCTACGGGATCGTGCGGAGCGAGGCGGCGGGCTCGGGTTCCGGTGGGTCCGGCGCTCGTCTCGACGCGTACCACGACGCGTTCCGCAGCGGCACGACGTTCACGGTGTCGCTGATGGCGCTCGCACTGGTGCTGGCCGGTGCGGACCTGGTGGCGCGTCGTCGGGCGGCGCGGCGGTCGGACGGGGACGCCGAGCACTCGGACGCGGCTGCGGGGTCCGCCGAGCGCACCGGGGCGTCCGGATCCGCCGAGCGGGGCTGACCTGCCCGCCGACCGTGCCTAGGAGTCGCGGCGGATGACCTCGACGACGGCGTCGTGCACCAGGCCGTTCGAGGCGAGTGCGCTGCCGTGCCACGGCCCGGGATCGCCGTCGAGCGAGGTGAACCGGCCACCGGCCTCTTCGACGATGGGGACGAGGGCTGCGATGTCCCACGGCTTCAGGTCGGGTTCGCCGGCGACGTCGAGGACGCCCTCGGCCACCATCATGTACGACCACATGTCGCCGTAGGCCCGGGTCCGCCAGACCCGGCGTGACAGGTCGACGAGCGGCTCGAGGCGGTCGTCGTCGTCCCACTGCTGGATGCTGTTGTAGCTCAGGCTCACGTCGGCGAGCTCGGTCACGCCGGAGACCCGGAGCGGTCCGTCCAGCGAGAACGCGCCGGAGCCCTCGGCCGCCCACCAGCGCTTGCCGAGGGCGGGAGCGCTCACGACGCCGAGCACCGGGCGGCCGTCGACCGCGAGCGCGATGAGGGTCGCCCACACCGGCACGCCCCGCAGGTAGTTGGCGGTGCCGTCGATCGGGTCGACCACCCACTGGCGGTGTCCTTCGCTGACGGCCTCGGCCCCGGTGTCCGCCGTCGTCTCCTCGCCGAGGAACGCGTCGTCCGGTCGCTCGGCGGCGAGCCGCTCGCGCAGGGCTCGTTCGACGGCCTGGTCGGCGTCGGTGACGTGCGTGCTGTCGGCCTTCTTCGTCACGTGCAGGTCTGCGGCACGGAAGCGCTCGAGGCTGATCGCGTCGGCGGTGTCGGCGAGGGAGCGGGCGAAGTCCAGGTCGGCGCTGAGGTCCACGTCGCCCAACCTACCGTCGCTACGCGGCGACGACCTCTTCTTCCTCGAGCCGGGTGACCTCGCGCTTACGGGCGATGCGGGTCCGGCGGGCGACGAGCCCGTGCACCACGACGCAGAGCAGGAGCGCGGCGGCCAGCCAGAGGGCGAGCACGAGCGACGACCGGCCGAGCGAGGCGTCCGGGAAGTACTGCAGGTCCTGTGCGGCCTGCAGCCACGCGGCACCGCTCCAGAAGGTGTGCAGGGCGGCGAAGAACCCGGGCTGGAACGCCGGCTGGAAGATCCCGCCGGAGGACGTGAAGTTCAGCATCACGAAGAGCATCGTGAGGATCGGGGTGGTCCACCGTCCGAGCACGGGGTGCAGCCCGACGCCGAGCGCGACGATGATCGCGTCGTAGAGCCAGGCGAACAGGAACACCTGCCAGTGGTGGGTGGTGATGACGCCGTAGATCGGTCCGGCAACGATCACGCCGATGCCGGCGACGACCCCCGCGGTGGCGAGCCCGATGACCGCGGTCCACACGGCGCGGAGCTTCGTCGCGACCGAGGCCACGGCGATCGCGGACGCGTACCCGCCGACGCTCAGGGCCACGAGCAGGAAGAACAGCCCTTGGCCGGTGGTGTCCTGGTTGCCCGTGGGCACGACGTCGACGACCCGGAACGGCACGTGCTGGTCGTAGGCGATCGGCAGGAACACCTTCTGCGCGGCGCTCGCGGTGGTCTCCGACGCGGCGGTCGAGACGTAGAGCGTGGCACCCGTCGCCGTCGGCGCGTACACCGCGGCGAGGTCGCGGTCGCGCACCTGCTGCTCGGCCGCCTTCGTCGAGGCGACGACGTGGGCCACGAGGGCGCCGTCGGACTGGTCGGTCACGGTCTGGGCGAACACCTGGGTGGCGGCGCCCTGGCCGACGATGCCGACCGGCAGTTCCTGCGGGGCCGGGGCGTGGAAGGCACCGAGGTAGGCCAGGCCCATGCCGGCGGCCAGGAACAGCGGCACGAGGATGTGCGAGGCGAACGTCAGCAGCACGCGACCGAGGCCGGCGGGGCGCAGGACGCTGTCGGACCGCTGCGGCTTCGGGGCTCGTGGGGACTTGTGGGTGGGGGAGTGGTGCGCGTGCGACGTCGTCGTCGTGCTCGGGGACGGGGCGTCGACAGCGGGGGTCGGCGCAAAGTTGTACTTTGCAACTTCAGACACGACTGCAACTGTACAACTCCGATGCGCGCTTGTCGACGCCGGCCCCGTACGGAGGCGTCGTCCGGTGCGAGGTTGCCCACTCCGTGCGAGGCCCGCGAACCCGCACGGAGTGCACAACCTCGCACCGTTCATGCGCCCCTCGCACGGTGCGAGGCTCGCACGGTGCGAAGGGGCACGGCGCGAGCAGGCGCCGGAGTGGTCACGACTCACCGCGCGCCGGCGCACGAGTGGTCACGAACGGTCGAGTGCCGCCCCTCCATTCGACAGTTCGTGACCACTCGACGCACGCACCGCGGGGTGTCGTGACCAGCCGCCGCCGCCGACCAGCCGCCGCCGACCGACCAGCCGCCGACCGCCCGGCCAGCACCGCCAACGCGCTACTCGGAACCGGGGTCGGACGCACCCATGCCGGTCAGCAGCGCCCGGAACGAGTCGAGCCGCTCGACGCCGGTCGGCCCGAGCTCCCCGTCCTGCACCCGGTCGACGATCTCCCAGTCGTGCGCCTGCGCCAACGGGATGCCGTCCCGCGCGGGCCGCACCGGCACGGCGTGCGACGCGAACGCCCGGAAGACGTTCGCGGGGTCGACGTGCCCCAGGCCGAACGACCGCACACCCGGCGTGTCGATGATCCACCCGCCGTCACGGACCTGCAGCGCGATCGACGACGACGACGTGTGCCGCCCCCGACCGGTCACCGAGTTCACGACCCCGATCGCCCGCGTCGACCCGGTCAGGGCGTTCACCAGCGTCGACTTGCCCACACCGGAGTGCCCGACGGTCACGGTCACCTTGTCGTCCAGGAGCTCGTGCAGCGCCTCGAACGGGACATCGTCCGATCGGCTCGTCACGATTCGCAGATCCAGGCACGCGAAGTGCGCCAGGAACGCAGCCGGGTCGGCGAGGTCGGTCTTCGTGATGCAGAGGATCGGGTCGAGGCCGGCGTCGAACGCGGCCACCAGGTACCGGTCGATCAGGCGGGTGCGCGGCTCGGGGTCGGCGGCGGCCACCACGATGAGCATCTGGTCGGCGTTCGCCACGATGACGCGCTCGACCTCGTCGGAGTCGTCGGCACTCCGTCGCAGCAGGGTGGTGCGTTCGGCGACCTTCACGATGCGCGCGAGCGATCCGGGGTCACCGGAGACGTCCCCGACGAGCGACACGTGGTCACCCGTGACGACGGACTTCTTGCCGAGCTCGCGAGCCTTCGTCGCGGTGATGACGTGGTCGTCGATCAGCACGCCGAACCGCCCGCGGTCGACGTTCGTCACCCAGCCGACGGGGGCGTCGTCGTACGTCGGACGGGTCTTGGTGCGCGGTCGGTTGCCCTTCGGGTTCGGACGCACCCGGACGCTCGACTCGTCGTACTGCCCGTACGGCTCGTCCGCGTCGGAGTCGTCACCGTCGGCGTCGTCCCACCAGCTCATGCGTCAGCCCCCACTCACCGGTGCAGCGGTCACCGAGGACGCCACGAGCGCGGCCCACAGCTCCGGGAACTGCGGCAGCGTCTTCGCGGTCGACCCGATGTCGTCGACGGCGACGCCGTCGACGACGAGGCCCACGATCGCCCCCGCGGTCGCCATCCGGTGGTCGTCGTACGCGCCCCAGGCGCTGCCGTGGAGCGGCGCCGGCTCGATCCGTAGGCCGTCGTCGAGTTCGTGCACCGCGCCTCCAGACCGGTTGAGGTCCGCCGCCAGCGCGGCCAGGCGGTCCGTCTCGTGCCCCCGCAGGTGACCGATCCCGGTGATCTCGCTCGGGCCGTCCGCCAGCGCGGCCAGCGCGACGAGCGCCGGGGCGAGTTCGCCGCCGCGGCTCAGGTCGAGTTCGAGACCCGGCAAGGAGGCCCCACCCCGGATCCCGACGCCGCCGTCGACGACCAGGTCGTCACCGTCACGGGCCACGCTCGCCCCCCACAGGGGCAGGAGCGTCTCGAGGTCGGCGCCGACCTGCGTCGTCTCGGTCGGCCAGGTGCGGATGCGCACCGTGCCGCCGGCGACGAGCGCGGCGACCGCGAACGGCGCCGCATTGGACAGGTCGGGCTCGATCGTGACGTCACGCGCGCCGATCGGGCCGGGGTGCACGACCCACTCGCCGACCGACGGCTCGTCGACCCGGACGCCGCGGGCGCGGAGCGCCGCGACGGTCATCTCGATGTGCGGCATGCTCGGCAGGCGTTCGCCCACGTGGGTGAGGTGCAGGCCCTCGTCGAAGCGGGGCGCCGACAGCAGCAGGCCGGAGACGAACTGCGAGGACGCCGACGCGTCGATCGTCAGGGCACCACCGCGAACCGAGCCGGTGCCGGTGAACGAGAACGGCATCGAACCGCCGCCGTCGTCCGTGACGTCCACACCGAGGTCCACGAGTCCCTGCACGATGGCGTGCATCGGCCGCTTGCGGGCGTAGGGGTCGCCGTCGACCGTGACGGGCCCGACGGCCAGGGCGGCGAGCGGCGGCAGGAAGCGCATCACGGTGCCGGCCAGCCCGCAGTCCAGGCGGACGTCCCCGTGCATCGGGGCGGGCGTGATCCGGAGGTCCGGGCCGTACGGGTTCGGGGCGGTGCCGGCCGCCGGCTCGAGCTCCTCGATGCCGACGCCGAGCGCACGGAGGCCCGCGATCATCAGCGCCGAGTCACGGGAGTGCAGCGGGAGCCGGATCGTCGAGGGGCCGTCCGCGAGGGCCGCGAGCACGAGCTCCCGGTTCGTCAGCGACTTCGACCCGGGCAGCGCGACGTCACCGCGCAGCGGACCCCCTGCGACCGGGGCGATCCAGGGGTCGGCGGGTTGGGCCCCGCTGTGGGAATGCGTCGTGTCTGCCATCGGTTCACCAGGGTACTGAACGCACCGGGAGGATCAGTGGCGACAGCAACACTCGCACGAGAGCGGACCGGCACGGCAACCGTGCTGACCGCGGTGCCGACGACGCTCGGCACGCTCGGCCTAGACTTGGCGGCGATGACGACCGACGAACCGCAGGCAGCTCCGCACCACCTGGTCGACGAGACCGAGGTGCAGCTCGACGCCGTCGAAGAGGAGCACGAAGCCCTCGACGACGCCGCAGACGAGCCGGTGGACGCGAAGACCGTCTCCGAGGCGGAGCTGCGGTCCCTCTTCGAGGACCAGGCGCTGCCCTTCATGGACCAGCTCTACGGTGCGGCGATGCGGATGACCCGCAACCCGGCCGACGCGTCGGACCTGGTGCAGGAGACGTTCGTCAAGGCCTTCGCCGCGTTCCGCCAGTTCAAGCAGGGCACGAACCTGAAGGCCTGGCTGTACCGGATCCTGACGAACACGTTCATCAACACGTACCGCAAGAACCAACGGAACCCGTACCAGGGCACCATCGACGAGCTCGAGGACTGGCAGCTCGGCGGCGCCGAGAGCGTCACCCAGTCGATCTCCGCCCGGTCCGCCGAGGCCGACGCGATCGACCACCTGCCGTCCTCCGCCGTGAAGGACGCGCTGCAGGCCATCCCGGAGGACTTCCGGATGGCCGTGTACTTCGCCGATGTCGAAGGCTTCTCGTACCAGGAGATCGCCGACATCATGAAGACCCCCGTGGGGACGGTCATGAGCCGCCTCCACCGTGGCCGCCGGCTCCTCCGTGGGCTCCTCGCGGACCACGCCCGTGAGACCGGCATCGTCCCGGACGCAGCGTCGACGGCGACGATGCGTGGACGGGGACGAGGCGCGGCACAGACGACGAAGGCAACCGCGGCCACGGGTCGCACCGGACGGAAGGACGCACGATGAGCGGCTGCGACTGCTCGAAGGCGAAGGCCGAGCTCGAGGAGTTCCTGCACGACGAGCTCCGCCACGAGGACGCCGCGGACATCCGCGAGCACATGGACGGCTGCGAGGACTGCCAGACCGAGCACCGCGTCGGCGTCGTGCTCATGGAGACCGTCCGTCGCGCCTGCAAGGAGACCGCTCCCGACCAGCTGCGCAGCGAGATCCTCGCGCGCATCCGGGTGGAGCAGGCGACGCACTGACGCCGCGCCCGTCCGGGGCGAGCGGGTCTGCGGGATCACCTCCCTCGGGCGTGGTGCTCGCGGACGGCTGCGGGTGTCAGCACGGTCGGGTGGACCCGTACGGTGTCGATCGACCCGACGAAGGTGTCGACGGTCGGTGTGTTCGGCCAGGTGGGGTCGATGAGCCCGTGGCCGGCTCGCCAGAAGCCGTTGTACGACGCTGCGGATGCGACGTCGGTCCGCGCAGCGACCAGGGCGCCGTCGAGCCACAGCTCGAGCTGACCCGTGCGGAACTGTCCGACGGCGTGGTGCCACGACGAGTCGTCGACCCTGGCGGTGCTCTGCACGACCTTCGCGACCGTGCCGTCCCAGACCCCGAACACCAGGTGTCCGTCCGGTCCGGTGTAGAAGTTCCGGTCGTAGGCGCTCGTGGCGCCGGTCGCCCGCTGGGCGAAGCCGATGATCCGGCCCTGTCGGTCGGTCCGGAACCACAGTTCGAGCGCGAAGACCTGCGGCGCCGCTCCCGCGGCCTTCGTGTGGACCACCCCGTCGGCACCGGAGCCCGACCCGAAGCTGATGAACGGGTTCTCGTCACACGAGCCGTCGACCCGGGTGACGCCGGCGCCGAGCGTCCCGTCCCGCCCGAGGCCCGACGTGTCCAGCACGTTGGGGCCGTTCTTCTCGGCGAAGTCCCACGCGAGTGACGTGCCGGGTGCGGGCTGGTGGAAGCACCCGAAGCCGCCGGTGCCGAGCGCCGAGGCGGTCCCGGTCGAGCCGCTGAACCCGGCATCGGCACCGGCGCCTGCTCCGGCGAGCAGGGTGAGGGTGATGGCCGCCGCCGTGAACACCGCGACCGGCGCGGTGGTCGACGTCGGGGTGGTGACGGTCGCGGTCCTGGGCTCCGCGACCACGGGCGAGTGGAGATCGCGTCGAGGCGTGCCGCAGGTGCGGCAGGGGCGACCGGCGGCGACGTCCCGATCAGCACGCCCGGCGACGACGAGCACGGCGGTGACGACGCCGGCCAGCAGCAGGGCGGTCCAGTCGCCCCCGCGGATCCAGACGCCCGGCAGTCCGATCCACGGGAACCGCAGCACCCCGACACCGAGGACCGCCGCGGGTTCGACGGCCGTGCGGTCGGCCGTCGGGTTCGCATCCCCGCGCAGACGCAGGCCCCCGTCCGGTTCGATGCGCTCGAGCCGGTGCAGACGGAGACGATCCCGGTGGTCGGGGTCCTCGACGAGCAGCACCCGTCCGGCCTCGAGGTCGTCCGGTCCGACGGGCATCGCGGCGACGACGTCGCCGGTCCGGATGCCGGGGGCCATCGAGTCGGAGACGACCGTCGTGATGTGCCACCCGAGCGCCGCGGGGAGCGACTCCCACAGTGCGAGCAGCAGCACCGACCAGAGGACCGTCCGCGCCGAGACCGCGAGGAGCAGCCGGGGCAGGTCGCCGACGCATCGGACGTGACGGCGGGTGGCGACGTTCGGCATCGGCTGCTCCTCGGATCGGGCGGGACGGTCCTCTGG